>JANXAA010000370.1 GCA_025061865.1 Acidobacteriota bacterium
CGAGTCGACGGGACCATCGTCGACCTGCCGGGCAAGTTTCAGATCGACGTGCAACCCGGGGACGTCCTCCGTATTGAGACGCCCGGTGGAGGCGGATGGGGATATCCCCCTGAGGAATAGGTGTGAAGTATCAGGGTAACCCGAGGGGACGTCAGAGGTCCGCCGACTTTTCCCAGGCTCCTGACCTACTGGTCCCGGACCCTTGAAACACCCGTCCTCACCAGCCGCCGCCTCCGCCACCGCCACCCCCGCCGCCGGAAGAGCCCCCACCGTCCAAGCCGCTCTCGCCACTCTCGAACCCGGGACTCCGCGAGGGCGTCGCCGGCAGGACTGAGTTCATCGAAGCCACCGAGTGGCTCAGACTATGCATGAAGGCTCCCGGCTGAAATGTCCCGAGCGTCCAAGTAGGCGATTCGTACCAGTCCGGTGGTGTCCGCAGAAGGCCCTGAAACTTCTCGGCCCACTCGTCGGCGATACCAAAGACGAGGGCATACGGTAAGACCCGATCGAACAGATTCGGCTCGTCCCGAAGGAGACGCTCGAGGCGGTCCGTCTCGACCCGGCGAATGAACTCCCGGAAACCCAGGATTCCCTCGAGGGCCTGAACGCCCTTGGCCGTCCGCCGGGGCATGGCTGGGCCAAACAAGATTAAGAGCAAACCGACCAAGCCAAGGCCGACGCCTATCGCCACGCCGTTCAAAGGACTCAGCCCCAGGGCCGATACGGCCCCAGCGCCGAGGACGCCCCCCAGGGGGAAGAGGAGGAAGCCGACACCCCTGTAAGTGTCCCGTATCTTTTGGGGATTGCCGGCAAAGTATCCATCGGCCGTCATCTTCTTGTACAGAGCTGCCTGGGCAGCTTGAAGAGTTCTATAAAAGTGACCCTTCAAGTCGGAAAGGCGAACGGAGGCGCGGGTCGACCCCTTCCTGAAGAGACGAACGAGGTCTGGGGCCTGTCGATTCTCTTCGTCATAGGTCCGCAAGCCCGCATAGACGATGCGCTCATGGTCCTTCAGGGTATCCACGGAAGGCGCATGCGGCGGAAATTCCAATATATAGTCTTTATTTTTGAATACTAACATTTTTGGGGACTCCGCCTCCCGAATCCGCAGGTAGCCCCGGACGGCTAAGTGAAGGACCGTCGCCGTGATGTCCACCGGGTCGGCCCGCTCGTCCAGGAGGACGCCGACCTCCGCCGGCGTCAGGCCTGCCGGCGGCTGATACTGAGCCACGATGGCCGGTCGGCCCCGGGGGTCCTGCCCATACCGGCGCCATCGCAGAAACAGGAACCCACCGGCGACCAGCGGAAACAGGCCCCCCAAGAGGACCCCCCAGTTGTCCGATGCCCACCAGACGAGGTTCTGCCAGGTGGCCGGGGGCCGCACGACGCCCTTGGGCCAGCCGACGACGACCGTCAGGCCCTCGCCGACCGCCAGGGGCCCTGTCTCGAAGATGGTCTGGCGGCCCTCGGTCCAAGAACGGCCCTTCTGCTCCCGTGATCCGGGATGACCCGTATAAAAGGCCGTCCGGACCGACGCCGGGTCCACGTCCTCCGGCAAGAGGACCGCGCACCGGGCTCGCTGGATGGACCATTCCCATTCGTGGCCTATGCAATTCCAGTACAGCTCGTCGTGGTCCGACAGGAAAAGAAGACCCCGCTGGACTTCGTAGCGGATGACGTAAGTCTGCCGGCCCTGGACGTACACGTCGGGGTCACCGATGCGCCACTCGATGGAGCGGCCGACCTGGCGCTGGCGAACTCGGTAGGGCTGTCCCACGGGGCCAGTGACTGAAATCAGTTGAACGCGTAAATGATAGGTCACCGACAGGCCCCCCACGCCGGGGCGTTCGTACCGGACCGGTAGGGTCCGGTAGATGCCGTGTCGCCGGACGGGTCCGAAGTCGACCCCGATAGTCTCCGTGATGAGGAGACGTCCGTCAGGCTGGACGTCCAGCGTCACCTGGTAGTCCCAAATATGGGGAAACGACGTTTGCCCGAAGGCTTTTAGATCAATCCCCCAGCCGACAAGGACCCCAACCAGACCGATGAGCCACGACCGCATCCGTCCCACACCCCGCCTCCGCCTGACTCCCTCATTACACCAAGGTTTTATGGTTCCATGACCCTATGGAAACTGCACTCGGACGGGAGCCTGCTCCTCCTCGGCGATCTCGAAGAACGGTCGGTCCCGAAATCCGGCCATCCGAGCGATGAAGACGTCCGGCAGGACCCGCAGGCGGGTGTTGTAGTCCCGGACGACGGCGTTGTAATACCGCCGAGCGTTAGCGATGTCGCTTTCGATTTCACTCAGCTGACCCTGAAGCTGGAGAAAGTTTTGGTTTGCCTTCAGGTCAGGGTAGGCCTCGGCCAGGGCCAATAGTTGTCGAAGGGCACCCGTCAGTTGATTTTCAGCCTCGATGCGGACCTGGGGCGTCGGGGCCGCCAGGGCGGCGTTGCGAGCCCGGACGACATTTTCCAGGGTCGTCCGTTCGTGGGCGACGTAGCCCT
>JANXAA010000371.1 GCA_025061865.1 Acidobacteriota bacterium
TTGGCCGTCCTGGACGTAGAGAGTCTTTAGGAAGACGCCCTTTTCGACCCGCAGGGCACCGGTCCGGCTGGACCGGTAAAGGGCGGCCAGCACGTCGGCGATATAGTATGCGTCGAACGTACCGTGGTCAGGGGGCAGTGTGAGCTTCACCCGCACCTCCGACGTGCTCTAAGCGAGCCTTCCGGAAGGCAGCGGCCTGGGCGATGTCTCGGGGGACCTGGGGGTAGGCCCGGACCTGGGTATAGTACTGACGGGCTTTGTCCTGGGCCGACACTTCGTAGAGGAGCCCCAGATAGAGAGCGGCCTTCGCCTGGGCCCAACTCATGCCCGGTCCGCCAGATAGGCTCACGGCCGTCTGAAAATGTTGAAGGGCCGCGGTCGTGTCGCCTCGGGCCAGACTGCACTCCCCCAGACCCAGACGGACAACAGGGTCGTCGGCCGTCGCTCGCCACCGTTCGAAGTAGGCACAACCCTCAGCGACTAAGCCCTCTGCCAATTGAACCCGACCCTGCACGTACCGAGGGTACACCTCCCAATAAGGTGTTCGGCGTGTATCTTTCAACGCCTTCGAGGCTCGGGCCCGCGAGTCGGCGACGGGTAATAGCTGCAAGACTCGGTGATAGGCTTCCCGGGCCTTATCGAACTGGCCTGAGTCTTGATAAAGATTGCCTAATGCCAGATAAGTCCAGGGAATCACCCAGGGGGGGTCCTTATCGTTCATCGTCAGTACGTCCTGAAAATACTGCTCGGCCTCGCGAAAACGGAACTGCTTATAAGCGGCATACCCCATCCGGTAGCGGGCCTGAAAGGCAATCCAGCGACTATAGCGCGGATCGGTGCCGGACTGGGCCCGTTCCCAGATGGCTTGATAAATTCGAAAAGCCTGTTCATAGTCGGCCACTATCCGTTCGTAGAAAAGACCCTCCCAAAAGTGGAAGAAGGGGTTCTCCGGATAGTCTGTCCGGAGGTGCCGGAGTTGATCCAGGGCCTCCAACCAGCGGCCTTCATATTGGAGAAAACCGGTCACGACGACCCGAATCTCTGCCTGCAAGAAACTCGGCCGCTGGAGCGCTTGCCTCAAAAGGTTCCAAGCCTGGCGTCGGTCGCCGCTAGGGATGGCCAGGAGCCATCGGAGGATACGGAAGACCCATGAAGACTGATCCAATACATATAAGTAAGAACCCAGATAATACTGGACCGCTGGATGCTGGGGGTCTAATGCATAGGCCCGGTCCAGCCAGGCCTTGCCCCGACGGAGAGGCTCGGCGACGCTCCACCAGCGTTCCAGGAAACCGTACCACTGGGCCCGAAGGAGATAGGCGGCCGCATAGGCGAAGGCCTCCTCCGGGTCGTGGACCCGGTCAGGACGGCGCGTTCGGGCCTGGCGGATGACCCGGTCGGTCGCCATCTGGAAGGCCTCCTCGACGTCGCGACGGACGTCCTCATGCACCCAGCGATTTAAGAGTTGCCACTGCAGGAGGTCACTCCAGTATGCCTGTAAGACGGGGCAGTCCGGTGACCGGTCAGCCAGTGATCGCATGGCCGTCAGAGCGCTATCCAGAAAGCCCTCGTAGGCTTGCCGATAAACGGCGGCCACTGAGGCCCGGAGCTCCGGCGTCATACAGGGCATCCCATGGGCCGCGCTACTCGACAGGCCGAACAAAAGGCCGATCGAACTGAACAGTCCCACCGGCCACCGCACGGTCACACCTCTGGCCGCTCCACCCGGGTCGGCTATGGATTTGGTAAGATTGAACTCTATCGTTCGTCCCATGACCCTGTCCATCGCTCCTCAGGAGCAAGGGCACGGGCAGCCCGACCGACGACGGGCACGGGCGCTCGTCCAAGCCGCTCTCCGGCCCTCCGTTTTGGGTCGAGGGCCCGAAAAGTCAGGGTTAAATAATATTACTCTACAGTGACGGACTTGGCCAGATTCCGGGGTTGGTCGACGTCACAGCCGCGTCGGACGGCGATATGATAGGCCAGGAGTTGCATCGGGATGGCCATCACGACGGGGTCCAAGTAGGTCGACAGGTGAGGCATCAGGACTACAAAATCGGCCAGATTTCGGAGGGCCAGGTCGTCGTGGGCGACGGCGATCAGACGGCCGTCCCGGGCCCGGACCTCCGAGATGTTGCTGAGCATCTTCTCGAACGTGGCGTCTCGCGGCGCTAAGGCGACGACAGGCGTGTTCCCGTCGATGAGGGCAATCGGGCCGTGCTTCATCTCCCCTGCCGGATAGCCCTCGGCATGGATGTACGAAATCTCCTTCAGTTTCAGGGCGCCCTCCAGGGCGATGGGATAGTGAATGCCCCGGCCCAGGTATAGGAAATTCGTGCAATGGGCGACTTCCCGAGCGACCTGGGCGATGGCCGCCTCCTGCTGAAGGGCCTCCTCTAAGGTCCGGGGCAGCATATGCAGAGGCTCCAAATGGGCGGCGACCTGCGAAGAGTCCATCCGGCCTTGGACCTGCGACAGGTACAGGGCCAGCAAATAGAGGGCGACT
>JANXAA010000372.1 GCA_025061865.1 Acidobacteriota bacterium
TAGCGCTCATGATGTAAGGGATGCGATGCTGAGAAGACACCTCCATGACCGCCGGCTTCCTAAAAAACGGACACCGGATGGCAGTGCCTGTAAGGTGCAAGCCTCGCCCTGCGGCGATCCATTAGTCCCGGGACGGGGCCTGGGCCCTACGAGGGACGAACCGATCCAGGACGGCCTTCAGTTCCCGCCACGTCACGGGCTTCCTCAAGGCGGCGTCCACATCCCGAGACTGGGCCTCCTGACCCCACCCCGTCAGGACGATGACGGGCGTCGATGGCCGAACCGTCTTCACTCGTCGGACGACTTCAGTCCCCGGCACGCCTGGCATCCCTAAGTCGGTCACGACGATGTCGTACGGATCACCCTGCTGGAGGGCTTCCTCAAATAGGCTCAAGCCCACCGCTCCGCCCTCGGCGACCGTCACCCGATGGCCCATCTCCTGAAGCATCGTTCCCAGGACCTGCCGGACCCGGGGATCGTCGTCGATCAGGAGGATGCGCATCGGCCCCGTCGGCGCTTCCGGTCCTTCGACCTCGACCCTCGGCTTGACGGCCCGGATCGGGAACACCAGCCGAGCTGTCGTCCCCCGACCTGGTACGCTCTCCAGCTCGAGACCCCCTTCGTGCCGACGCATCGTCCCGTAGACCATTGCCAGGCCCAAGCCGCTTCCTCGCTCCCCCTTCGTCGTGAAGAACGGCTCGACGGCCCGCCGTCGCGTCTCTTCGTCCATCCCGACGCCCGTGTCCGTCACCTCGATGATGGCCCACTCGCCCTGCTGGCGGGTCCGCAAGACGATGCGTCCCCGAGGCTCGCCCTTGGCCAAGACGGCATCCACGGCGTTAAAGACCAGGTTCATCAGGGCCTCTCGGACCTCGGCCCCCAGGGCTGCCACCCCCGGTAGGTCCTCGGCCAGGTCCGTCTCCACCTCGATGGTCACACCTTCCCGTTGCGGCATGTCATACCACCGGGGCCGGGTCAGCTCGACGACCCGCCGTACGGCCTCGTTCAGGTCGACCATCTCCAAGGCTTCCTCAGGGAGCCGAGGTTGGTAAAAGACCCGCAGGCGCTCGACGATGCGGGCGATATCGGCGGCCGCCTCCGAAAGCCGCCGGGCCCGATCCCGCACCTGGTCGTCCCCATGATGTTCCAACAGTTCAGCGTACCCCACGATGGGGACCAGGGCATTGTTGATGTCATGGGCGATGCCGCTGGCCATCTGGCCCAGGGCCAGGAGTCGCTCTTGCTGGACTAAGGCCGCTTGGGCTTGCTGGAGGTCTCTATAGGCCCGCTCCAGGTCTGCAAACAGCCGGGCATTGCGCAAAACCACGGCCAGATGGTCGGCCAGGGCCGTCAGAAAGACCGCGTCGGCCGCCGTGAAGGCCCGGGGCGCCAGCCGGCCGGCGTGCAAGATGCCCAGGAGATTCCCCTCGGAAACGATCGGCACGAGCAAGACCGAACGGAGGCCTACCTCCCTCACAAGACGCTCAAAGTAAGGGTCTGCCCTATACTCTGCCAGGTCATCTATTCGAAGGACCTGTCCCTGCTTCAGGATGTCCGACCACCCGAAGCGATCTGCTTCAACCGAAGTCCCGATGTCCATTCCTAAGGCCACCGCCACGGGCCGGGCGGCCGCATTATAGCCCTCCAGGACCAGGACCTCTGGAATCCCGTCGTAACTAAATATGGCCAGGGCTGTCCCCGGCAAGGCCCGGTCCAGCTCTTCGATAGCGGCCTGCACGATGCTCCGCCGGTCCAGCCGCTCATTGGCAGCCCGGACGATCTGGTGGAGCGTCTCCATCTGGGCGGCCCGCCGACGGGTCTCCTGCACGACCTGAGCATTGACCAGGGCGATGGCCGCCTGGCCAGCCAGAGTCCGAAAAAACATCACGTCCTCATCGCTGAAGACCCGAGGCGCCGTCGTGAACATGTGGAGTACACCGATGGTCTCCCCCCGGACGACCAGGGGGACGCCTAGGTAGGAGAACAGCTGGCCATCCCAAATGACCTCTCGATGCATCTGGAGACGAGGGTCCTGAGTGATGTCATAAATGATAACGGGCGTCTGCCGCTTGACAAACCAGTGGAGCAGGCTCTCGGCGACGCTGAAGACCTCCTCCTCGACGATCCGCCCGTCGGGAAGACGCATGAGAAAGACCTGGAACTGGTACCGAGTCTCATCCAGGAGGCTCACGGCGACAGCGTCGGCCCCCATCTCCGTGGGGATGTTTTCCAGGATGACCGTCAGGACTTCTCTCAAGTCCAGTCTTTGGATGATGGCCTGGTCGATCTGTCGCAGGACTGTCAAGCGCCGGAGCCGCTCCTCGGCCGACCGCCGGAGCCGGGCGTGCCAAATGGCCAGGGCCACCGGCCGGCTGATGTCCCAGAGGACGCGGGCGTCTTCCTCTTGAAGGGCCTCGTACCGGCGGCTCGCCAGCGTAAGGGTCCCCAGCCACTCGCCCGTCGGGAGCGTCAGGGGGACGGACGCCCAGACCTGGATGCTCA
>JANXAA010000373.1 GCA_025061865.1 Acidobacteriota bacterium
GGGGTAAGCGGCCCGGCCGCCGGGGACGTACACACCGACGACGTCCAGGGGTCGGAATCGGAGTCCGACCCAAGCCCGCCCGTCGTCCCAGTCCCAAGACGCCAGACGGTGCTGCGCATGAAATCGCCGGATGCGGTCGGCCGCCTGTTGGAGGGCCGTCAGGAGGCCCTGCGGCACCTGGTCGGCCAGACGCTGGAGTTCGCTCGGCGGCACCCGGAGGCCTTCCGGCGTCAGGTCGACGCCGTCGAATTCCCGGATGTATCGAAGGACGGCGGCGTCGCCCGCCCGGCGGACGTCCTCGATAATCTGAGCGACCCGCTCGGTCCATTCGGCCGGAAGCGAGACTTGCCGCTGTTCGATGGCCTGCAGAAAAGCCTGACTTTCCGGGGACGGAAATTTCCAAATCTGGAGCATAGGCCGTGCGCTCTAATAAGGTGATGCGAGACCGGGGATACGACTTAGGATTCGGTGTCAGGTGTCGGGTTGCCCCCCTCCCCACCCAATCCCCGACACCTACCCCGCCTCTTACATCGAACCAGGGAGGGCCTATCGGCGGACTCGCTTGGCCTTCTTTTCCAGACGCTTCTGCCGTTCCGAGATACGGGCTTCCTCCGAGCCGACGAAGCAGATGATAGCCAATTCTGCCCCGTCGCCGACCCGCAACTTACCCGTCTTGACGATCCGGGTATACCCGCCAGGCCGATCGGCGAATCGAGGTAGGATATCCCGCACGAGCCGTTTCATGGCCGCCTTATGGTGAAGGAACCGCCAGATGTGTCGGTATACAGCCGTCTTCCGGGCCTCATCGGCGCCCTGGAGGGTCGAGCGGGCCGCCGTGACCAGGTGCTCGATGTATCGGGCCAGTTCCTTTGCCTTGGGGAGGGTCGTCTGGATCTTCTCGTAGAGCAAAAGGGAGATAGCTAGATTCCGCATGATGGCCCGGTGGTGTTCGCTATCAGACCCAAAACGTCGAACGACGCGACGATGCCGCATGACGTCCGCTCCTGCCATAAGGGGTTCCAGGTCCCGGGCGCCGGGTCCTGGCCGGCCGGGGGTCTCATGGGGACCTTAGGGAGAGGCCGAACTTCTGTAAGGCTTGTTCGATCTCCTCGACGGACTTCGGGCCTACGTGGGGGAGGTCTTGAAGTTCCCCGGCCGACATCTGGACGAGCTCGGCCACACGCCGAATGCGATTGTTATACAATGTACGGATGATTTTATTCGGTAAGCCCAGGTCGGCCACGTCTCGCTGAAGGATTTCCGTCGTCGACTCGGGCGAGGCCGTTTCCTCGCTCGTCGCCTCGCCGGTCGAGGCGGCCGCCAAGGCGGTTTCCGGTTCCCTGACGTGCAGGAATAGCTGGGCGTGACGAATCCAGAGCTCCGTCGCCTGCCGTAGGGCCTCGACGGGCGTGACAGTCCCATTCGTCCATATCTCCAAGATCAGACGGTCGTAGTCCGTACGTTGACCTACGCGAGTCGGCTCTACGCGAAAATTGACCTTACGGACGGGTGAGTGGATCGAGGCGACAGGGATGAAGCCCCGGGGCAGACTGGGCGTCTGGTTTCGATCAGCGGGTACGAATCCCCGACCTTTCTTGACGACCATCTCCAGCTCGATGTAACCGTCACCGCCGATCGTGCAGATGTAGTGGTCGGGTTCGAGGACCTCGACCTCGGCGTCATGCTCGATGTCCCGGGCATAGACGGGCCCCCTGCGGTCAGCCCGTAGGTAGAGACGCTTGGGCTTGTCTGTCAGGAGGCGGACGACCAGGTGTCGGAGGTTCAAGAGGATTTCGTAGACGTCCTCGACGACGCCGGGGATGGAAGCATACTCATGGAGATTTTCATTGACCCGGACGGCTACGACGGCAGCCCCCTCGATAGAAGACAGCAAAATGCGTCGGAGGGCGTTGCCTACCGTGATCCCGTAACCCCGCTCAAAGGGAGCCGCCGTAAAACGGCCGAAGTAACGACTGTAAGTGTGCGGTTCGACTTCTATGACCTCCGGCATGAGGAATTCTTCCGTGGGAATCATATCGGTCCTCCGAAGAGCGGGCAGGCATTACTTGGAATAAAGCTCGACGATCATATGCTCTTGGACCATGAAATCGATGTCCTCCCGACGAGGCTCGGCGATGACACGGACCCGACCCTCTTCCCGATGGGCCGAGAGCCAAGCCGGCACGGGCCGATGGGAGGCTGCCAACTCGATAGCCTGCTGGACCGTCAGATTCTGACGGGCCGTCTCGGTCAGTTGAATCTCCTGGCCGACGGAGACCTCGTAGGACGGGATGTCGACTTTGCGACCGTCGACGAGGACGTGGCCGTGACGAACGAGTTGACGGGCATGGGTTCGGGAATGGGCCAAGCCCGCTCGGTAGATCACATTATCCAGACGTCTCTCCAGAAGCCGCAGGAGGTTCTCCCCCGTCGGACCCCGGAGGCGGAGGGCTCGATCGAAATAAAGCTCGAACTGGCGCTCCAGGAGGCCGTAAATCCG
>JANXAA010000374.1 GCA_025061865.1 Acidobacteriota bacterium
TAGTCGACGATGGGAAAGATCTGCCGGAAAACGGCCTGGAGGCCGACGTCTTGGCGTTCCTCGGGCAGGAGGTCCATCTGAAGGAACTCCTGGTACGAACGCCGTTGGAGCTCCATCAGATGAGGGAGCGGTAGGTCCGACGAAATGCGGGCAAACGAGTAACGCCCGCTTTCCGTACGAGGGTATCGTTCCAATATGGGCTGGCTCATAGGGTCTCCCATCCGACAGGAGTTGAGGGAATGGAGTAAGGTAGACCGACCTTACTTAGACGTGATCTCGACGGTGGCGCCCGCCTGCTCCAGTTTCTTCTTGAGGTCCTCGGCCTCTTCCCGCGTGAGGCCTTCCTTGATGGTCTTGGGCGCCGCATCGACTAAGGCCTTCGCTTCCTTCAAGCCCAGCTCCGGGAAAATCTCCCGTAGGACCTTGATGAGTTGGACCTTTTGCTGACCGGCGTCCTTGATGACGACGCTGTACGTGATGACCTTCTCCTCCTCGACCGCCGCGGGGGCGACCCCGCCAGCGGCAGGCACGGCCATTGGCACGGCGGTGACCGCTTGGACACCCCACCGTTGTTCGAGATCCTTGACGAGTTCGACGAGCTGGGTGACGGTCAAGCCACTCAGGTATTCGATGACCTGCTCCTTCGTCAGCTCGGCCATAGGACTCCCTCCTTCTTGCGCAGACTCTTGAGCCCGTTGGGCTGAGGCCTGATGTAAGACGGCTAAGAATTGCTGAAGTGGAGCCGCCAGAAGCCGGACCATCCGGGCCGCTGGGCCTTGAAAGAGGCCCAACAGTTGGGCCCGGGCCGACTCCTTCGACGGCAGGTTGATCAACAAGTCCAGTTGTTTGTCGGTGAAGAGCTGGCCCTCGACGACGGCCGCCTTAAAGGCCAGGTGCGTGTACTCCCTCATGAGGTCTCGGACCAGCTTAGCGAGCGCGACCCCGTCTGTATGATAGGCGACGGCCGTCATCCCCCGGAGGGCGTCGCTGAACTTCTCCAAGGGCGTCCCCTGAAAGGCCAGTCGGGCGAGACGGTTCTTGACGACCCGATAGCGGGCCTGCAGGGCCTTAACGCGACGTCGAATCTGCAAGTCCTCTCGGGCGGAAATGCCCTGGGGCGCCAGCAAGAGGACGGCCGGATACTGCAAGACTTCCTGCCGGAAGGACTGGACCCACTCTTCCTTCTTTAGCCGATTCGGTCGGACACGCATAATCGGGGCTCCATCATTCGGGAGTTCGAGCGTCCGGCAGTTCGGAAATTCGGCAGCCCAGCAGTTGGAATCTGGAAGTTCGGCAGTTTGGGAGCGTTCGGGGATCCGGCAATTTGAGCCGTGGAAAAGTTAGGTCCCTCAGCCTCCGAGCTCCGAGGTCACGGAGCTTCCGAACTGCCGGATTCCCGAACGTTTCCCTACACCCGTAGACGGGCCAGTAGGTCGTTCAGGTCCAACTCCAAGGCCGGGCTCATCGTCGTGCTCACGTAAGCCCGCCGGAGGTACCTCCCTCGAGTCGTCGGGGGCTTGGCCCGAAGGACAGCTTCGACGGCGGCCAGGACGTTTTCGGTCAGGGACTCGACAGGAAAGGACTTCTTCCCGACCGGGATATGGACGTTGCCGGTCTTGTCGGTCCGGAACTCGACACGGCCGGCCTTGATTTCCCGGATCGCCCGACCGATGTCGGACGTGACCGTACCGGCCTTGGGGTTCGGCATCAGACCCCGGGGACCCAAGATCTTCCCGACACGTCCCAAGAAACGCATCATGTCCGGCGTAGCGACGACGGCTTCGTAATCAAGCCATCCCTGCTCGATCCGCTCGACGACCTCGGGACCTTCGACGAAGTCGGCCCCGGCCTGGCGAGCCTCGACGGCCTTGTCGCCGACGGCGATGGCCAGGACGCGCCGGGTCTTGCCCGTCCCGTGGGGGAGGACGACGCTCCCACGCACCTGTTGCTCGGGCTTCCGGGGGTCGACCCCCAGACGTAAGGCCAGCTCGACTGTCTCGTCGAACCGGGCATAAGCGATCTCCCTAAGCAAGGCCAGGGCCGCCTCCAGGCGGTAAGGCCGGGCCTCAATCTTTGCTAGCGCAGCCGCGTACTTACGCCCCACGATAACCCTCCGGCTTAGGCTCTCAGGCATCCGTCCATAGACCCACCCATAAATTCCCAGGCCCCCACTGCCGACCTGCCCATTTACTGTCATTCATTAATCCACGACGGCGATCCCCATGCTCTTACACTGACCCTCCAGGGTCCGGACGGCCGCCTCGACGGAATCACAGTTCAAGTCCTTCATCCGCTGGCGGGCCAGCTCGACCAATTGGGTCCGGGTGATCTTGCCTACTTTTTCCTTATTCGGCGTCCCGGAACCCTTTACGATCCCCGCCAGTTGTTTCAACAGAAACGAAGTCACTGGACCCTTCAATTCCACGGAAAACGTTCGGTCCTCATAGATATGGACCAGGACTCG
>JANXAA010000375.1 GCA_025061865.1 Acidobacteriota bacterium
TTTTCCGTTTGAAGAGACGATTTTTAGAGAAGCAGGTATTGATACAGATTATATCGGGCATCCGCTCCTGGACTTGGTCCGGGTATCCCTGGGACGGGCCGAGTTCATGGCTCAGCAAGGGTGGACTCCGGGCGCGAAGGTCATCGGGCTACTGCCGGGCAGTCGTCCGGCCGAGGTCCGTCGTCTCCTGCCGGTCCTGCTGGAGGCTGTTCGCCTCCTTCGCGTCCAGCGGGATGTCCAACCCTTTGTCGTTCGGGCCGCCACGATTGCTGAGGCGACCGTCCGTTCGATGGCGGCGGTCCACGGCGTGCCGGACCTTGCGGTAGTCACAGGTCCGGCTAAGTATGATTGGATGGCCAATGCGGACCTTCTGATCGTGGCTTCCGGTACAGCGACGATGGAGGCTATGCTGGTCCGCACGCCGATGATCGTCGTCTACAAGCTTCATCCTTTGAACTGGTGGATCGCCCGCCGGCTCGTGCGAGTCCGGTACGCCAGTATGGTCAACATCTTGGCCGGGGAGATGGTCGTGCCCGAGCTTTTGCAGGACGCTTGCACGCCGACAGCCGTCGCCCGTTTGGCTTTAGAACTACTGGACCGGCCGGACTGGCGTCGTCGGATCATTGAACGCTACGTGGACGTCATCGACAGCCTGGGGTGTCTCCACGCTTTTGAGGAGGGTCCCCGGATCATCGAGGAGACGGTCCGCCGATGGGCCTGAAGGGAGATGCTGGGTATTGGGTCGGCGGAGAAAAGCCTTGGGTGCAAAATGCAAGATGCGGGATATCGGATGGGCAAGGCGGTATCGTCCGTGCGCCCCACTCCTCGGACCCCCGAACCCCTGACCTCCGATTCACGATATCGAATACGAGTCCCGTCATCCTGATCACAGGGGCCAGCTCGGGTCTAGGGTGGGCCCTGGCCCAAGAGATGGCTCGCCGGGGATGGTCGACGCGCCTGGTCGCTCGGCGGGCAGACCGTCTCCAAGAAGCAGTCGATACCTTAACGTCTCGGTACTCCCAGGCGGCTCACGCCGCCCTAGCCCTGGACTTAGCTGACCCCGACGCGCCCCAGCGCTGTATCGACTGGCTAAACAGCTGGGGCGACTGGCCAGAGGTCGTCGTCCACAATGCGGGCCTCGGTCGATTCGGTCGTTGGGAGGCTGTCCCATGGGACATTCATCAGTCTATTCTGGCCGTCCAGGTCCGGTCCGTCGTGGCTCTCACGGGCACCCTGCTCGGGCCGATGCTCCAGCGGGGTCGGGGGATGTTCGTCTTTGTTGGCTCTACGTCAGGTCGGAAGCCCGTACCCTTCCTGGCGACGTACGCGGCCTCAAAGGCTTTTCTCCATCAGTGGGCCCTGGCCCTTGGGGAAGAACTCCGGGGGACAGCCGTTCGGTCGCTACTTGTCATCCCTGGCTTTATCGGCACGGGCTTTCACGAACGGGGCGGCCTGCCGGCTGAGGTCCAGCCGGCGCGGAGTCAGCCCCTTGAGACCGTCGCCCGTCGGGTCGCCGATGCGATTGAGGGACGTCGGGGCGGCGTCTTGGTCGTCGGTCGTTGGCGAGAGCGTCTGACGGGGTGGCTTCAGCGGCTATTTCCCGGCGAGAGATGGGCCGTCCGAATGGGCCGATTTTATGAACGGTGGCTTCCGCCAGTCAGCGGAGAAGACAGGGGATGAGGACCTCACCATGGACGATTCGCCGCTCGCCATGCGCCATCGGGGGCTTTTCGCTGGCCGAGGTCTTGGCGGCGGTCCTGGTCCTGGGCCTGCTCCTGGTCGGGATTGCTCACCTATCGGCCCGGGTGGAGCAGATTACCCGCCAAGGACATCAGCTCTTGCGTGAATGGCAGGCCACCCTGGCCGACCTGCCGGCCGACGAGGTCTGCCAGTCTCGGCCCTTAGATAGCCCCCGGTGGCGCTATCGGCCCGAGCCGACGCCGGCCCTCTGGCCTCGGGCCGAAAAACTGGGGCCCCTGACCTGTCGATGAAGTCATGAGGCGGGGGGCCGTACTGAATCCTGTGAATCGGAGGCATGCCGATGGGAGAACGTTGGGAAGTCTTGATGCCCCGAGGATATCGCTGGCGCCGTTGGCTTCAGCTTCCGTGGGGCTGGATCGCTCTAGGGGTCGTCCTGGTGTGGCTGATCCTGACGAGCTTCTTCACCGTCGAGTCGGGTGAAGTGGGTTTGATCCTACGTTTCGGCAAATTTGTTCGGGAAGTAGGCCCGGGGCTTCACTGGAAGCTCCCCTTTGGGATCGAGCGAGTCTATAAGTTCTCGACCGAACGGATCTTTAAGGAAGAATTCGGCTTTCGGACCCGGACTATCGGGGAGCGGACCGAATACGGCCCACCCGAGAACCTGGAAGAACCCGTCATGCTAACGGGTGACCTGAGCATCGTGCATGTCGAGTGGGTCGTGCAGTACCGCATCGCCGACCCCTTTGCATACCGATTCCGCATC
>JANXAA010000376.1 GCA_025061865.1 Acidobacteriota bacterium
GGGCCCCGCGCATTACACGACGGTCGTCGAGATCCTGCAAGCCCTTCCGACGGTCCCGACCCGGTAGCCCCGCACATGGCCTGGGTGTTATTCATCGTCGGCCCGACTGCCAGCGGCAAGTCAGCCTGGGCGTTAGACTTAGCTATCCGATGGAACGGGACCGTCGTAAACGCCGACTCCCGTCAGTTCTATCGAGACGCCCGTATCGGGACGGCTTGTCCCCCGGCCGAGTGGTTCCGTCAGGCACCTCATCGGCTTTACGCCTTTCTTCCACCGGACCAGCAGATCTCGGCGGGGGCCTATGCCCGGATGGCCTGGGCCGTCATCCGGGGGTGCTGGCGCTCGGGCCGTCTGCCCATCGTCGTTGGGGGCTCAGGCCTCTACTATCGGGCCGTGCGGTACGGCCTGCATCCGCCCGTCGGGGCCGACCCATCGGTCCGCCGACACTTAGAGCAACGATATCGGCAAGAGGGCCTGACGACGCTTTATATGGAACTTCAGGCTGTCGACCCGACGGCGGCTCGTCGGATTCACCCAAACGACGCCCGACGGGTCTTACGGGCGTTAGAGATTTACTATCAAACCGGCGAGCCCCCGTCTCGCTGGCGGCCAGGCTGGCGACGCCCGGTCTTTCCCTCGATAGCCCTGGGCCTGCTCCCCCCGCCGAACCGTCTCCGGGAGCAGATCGTGGGGCGGAATCGAGAATTCTGGTCGATGGGCTGGCTCGACGAGGTCGTTCAGCTGATCGAACGAGGCGTGTCGCTCGACGCCCCCGTCTTTGAGCCGATCGGATATCGGGGGATCGCTGGGTGGTGGCAGGCCGGTCGACCCGTCCCCGAAGCCGACCTCCTGGCCCAGGTCGACCGTGAGGGGTGGAACCTGGCGCGGCGCCAGATCAAGTGGTTCCGCCGAGAGCCCGACGTCCTGTGGTGGACCGAGCCGCCGCCCCTACATGTCGTCGAACGGTTCATCCGTCCGCGGCTTCTTGGGTCCTCGGGACCCAGCACGGAGCGTACCCTATGAGACGACCTGGGCCTTGTAATTGAGGCGCTGCCAGTCGATGTTCAGGAGGCGCACGGTAACCTTGGTATCGAGGTCGAGGCCTCCGGAGTAGGAGAGGACTCCCTCTAATAGGTAATCCTCCAGCTCGATGATGTAGAGGCCACCAGCCTTTTTTTCGATGACGGTCGCCGTGTATACGCTCGACGACGGTTGTTCAGCTAAGTACCGTAATATCCAATAACGTCGCCGGCGTTCTTCCAATTCCTTACGGAGGGCCGTTTGCTCCTCGATGACCGTCATCAGCCGTAGGAGGGCCTCCCGGGTATACAGGGGTCGACCGTTCTGGAGACAGGCCAAGACCTGCCGTTGAGTCACCAGGTCGGCATATCGCCGGATCGGCGAGCTGGCTTGGATATAGGCCGGTAAGCCCAAGGCCCAGTGTTCCCGGGGCGAGGGCCACAGGGTCGAGCGTCGGAACTGCCGGATCAAGGCCCGAAAGAGGGAGGGCCGGTAGGTATCCATGGCGGCCCATTCAGTCGGGAGGGTCTCCTCCGGGGGGTCCTGGGACCGATAGATCATCGGCACGTCGTGGGCAGCGGCCCACTCGGCCACGCGGGCGTTGTAGGCCACCATCCACTCCCGGACCATCACGTGAGCTGGTGTTTCCAGGTCCAGCTTCTCGATGCCGATGGATGGTTGGGGCTCTGACGCTCCTTGGACCCGGACCTTTACCTCCGGACGGACCAGATGGAAAGCCCCGCGGGCCCGACGTTCGTCGAAGAGCTGCCGGGCCCGCTCGGCCAGAAAGTGCAGGGCTGGATAGAACTCGTGGGAGGGGTCCCGGAGGATTGCATCCGCCTGTCGGTACGTGAGACGTTCCTGGACGATGACCCAACGGGGTTCGAGAGACCATACACGGAGCTGGCCCTCCGGCGTCCATTCCGTGAGGAGACTCAAGACCGGCCGGGGCTGACCGGCGACTAGACTAGCTTTATCGGTCGAAACAGGGGGCGGAAGCATGTAGAGGGTGGCTTCGGGAAGGTAGACCGTCGTGACCCGTCGTTCGGCGCACCGGTCCAGAGGAGTGTCTTTGCGGACAAAGTAAGCGGCCTCGGCGATATGGACGCCGACCTCGACCGTGCCGTCGGGACGAAAGCAGACGCTGAAGGCATCGTCGATTTCTTGGGTTTCAGGTTCATCGATACTGAAGGTCCAGCCCCCGACAGGCCCACGCGCCGACGTCCCGACGGTGGAGGTAGTCCCCCGGACCCGCTCGTCGGTCGAGGCGGGCGCTTCCGGCGGGACAAAGGCAGGAATGGCCTCGGCGAGACGCTCTTCCTCGGGGTCGAAGGACGGCTCCACGCCATAGTAGATGAGTAGGCCATCCAGTTCGCTCTGGACCAGGCCCATCGCTTGGATGATAGGGATCAGCAAGGTCGGGTCTTCTTGAAGCT
>JANXAA010000377.1 GCA_025061865.1 Acidobacteriota bacterium
GCTCCGCTCACGTAGTGACTGCATCCGAGACCGATCCCCCGGCCGTAGGGAAGCTTTCGCCACTTATCGAAGAACCGAGACGCTTCGACGACCCGTTGGATACACTCGGGCAGGCCATAGCTAGTCACCCGAAGGTCGTTGACTGTCCGAGTGTAGGGCCGCAGGAAGTTCCGGGCCCGGATCGTCACAGGGTCGAGGCCCAGGTCCTCGGCGATCATGTCCAACAGGCTCTCGAAGGCAAAGCGCGTGTTGACGGACCCGTGGCCCCGCTGGGCCCCGCAGGGGGGTTTATTCGTTAGGACACGGTAACCGTCGTACTTGATGTGGGGGATATCGTAGATAGCCGCCAGGAGCTGACCCGCATAGAGGATCGTCACGACGCCATAGCTACAGTAGGCCCCGCCGTCCTGGACGACCTTGCACTCGACCGCCGTGATGCGGCCATCTCGCTGAACCCCGACTTTTAGCCAAATATGCTGGTCCGGTCGACCCCGATTCAGGTAAAAGACCTCTTCCCGGGTCATCGTGACCTTGACGGGTCGGCCGGCGATCATGGCCAGCCTGGCGGCGACGATCTCATGGGGCAGGGGTTCGTCCTTCCCCCCGAAGCCGCCCCCGACGTGGGGTTTAATGATACGGATTCGGTTCATGGGTAGGTCCAGGACCTTCGAGAGGGTCCGTTGTAGGTAGTAGGGCGTCTGCGTCGAGGACCAAACGGTCAGGCGTCCCTGGAGGTCGTAGTGGGCGACAGCACTGTGCGGCTCCATGGCCGCATGGTTGAGGCGGGGACAGAAGAAATGATGCTCCCGTATGTAGTCGGCCTGGATAAAGCCTTGCTCGACATTTCCAAAGTGGTGGTGATACTCCCGCTCGATGTTGTTGGGTCTGTCGTCGTGAATCCAAGGCGGCGGGGCCTTCATCGCCTCGAGGGCGTCAAAGTAGGCCGGTAGGGGCTCGTAGAGGACTTCAATGCGTTCCAGAGCCTCCTCAGCGGCCTCGACGGATTCAGCGGCGACGGCAGCGACGCCTTCCCCGACATAGCGGACCCGGTCGACGGCCAAGGCCGTCTCGTCTTGACCGACCGGGAGGATCCCGTACTTCGTCGCCAGGTCCTGACCTGTAATGATGGCGACGACGCCAGGGACACGACGGGCCTTCGAGACGTCGACTTTCAGGATACGGGCGTGGGGCAGGGGACTCCGCAAGATGCGACCTACCAGCATCCCGGGCAGGCGGAGGTCGTCCGTATACACAGCCCGTCCCGTGACCGTGTCCTCGCCCCCGATGTAAGGCGTCGGCTTTCCGATGGTCTGAAACTCCATAGACAGCCTCCTTCCAGAATGCACCCGTATTGTAACCTAAAACCGGTGAACCCGTGTAAGGTGCAGGCCGGCCCTTGGGTCCACTAGGCGAGTCGACCTCGCTCCACAATCCCCACTAAGACACGATTTTTGAGGGGCTAGGGCGCGGCACGGACCCCATCCATCAGGTTTGTGAGGAGAGGCCACCGAAGCCGAACGGCTTGGTAAGGCGGAGGCCTGCGCTCCGGCTTAGTCACGCCGGCGAGCCCTCTAAGAGGTGCCGGAAGCGGACCTTACCGTAAGCCTTCGCCATCGTGATGTACTGCTTGAGGTCCTGCCACGACTTGATAGACCGCAGGGCCTTAGGGATCTTGCGGAGGACGCTGTAACCCTGGACCTGAGACCACTCGAAGAGGAGTTCGCTAATCTGTTCCCATGAGAGTTTATCGATGTACAAGGGGATGTCCCCCTGAGAAGCCGGGAGCGTCGTGATGCCCGGCGGATTCGGCACGCTCCACGAGAAGTCGGCCGGGATGATGCCTTCCCGACGGGCCCGGGCCTCGATGGGCGTCCCGGGGTAGATGTGCATGATGCTGATCGAGATATCAATCCGCTGTTTTCGTTCCTTGGCCTCCCGTTTAAGGCTCAGAATATAGTCCATCGTCATCCGAGCCTCTTCATAGGTCTCCGTCGGGTGCGAAAAAATGAAGAAGGGATTCGGGATAATCCCCAAGTCCCAGCACCAGCGGATCACTTGTGTGACCTTGTCAATACTGAAGCCCTTCCCCTTCCGGATGACCTCCTGGAGGATACGAGTCGAGGCCGACTCGACGCCCATCCCGATGAGGAAGCAACCCGACTCACGCATCTTCTTGAGGAGAGCGTAATCGACCGTGTCGATACGGATCTCGCAATACCACGAGAGGTCCAAATTCCGCTCGATCATCAGGTCGCAGAGGTCGTGAATGCGGCGGGGGTTGAAGGTGAACGTGTCGTCGAAGAACCACAGGCCCCGTACGCCGTACTGGTTCACTAAGATCTCGATTTCCTGCATGACCCGTTCGGGCGAGTTGGCCCGGACCCTACGGCCCCAGTTGAAGGGCGTGGCACAGAACTCGCATGTAAAGGGGCACCCCCGGCTCGTC
>JANXAA010000378.1 GCA_025061865.1 Acidobacteriota bacterium
GGAGGCAGGAGGGAATTGAACCCACCGCCCGCCGTCCGCACGACGGGCCGCCGGATTTGAAGTCCGGGCGAGCCACCAGGCCCGAGCTGCCTCCCCAACTCGGAGGGAGCGGTCCGGGGCATGAAGGCGGCCCTGGGGGCTCCGCCTCTGAAATTCTGACGATGATCTGCCTCCCGTCACTATATGCCAGTCTACCTCCCCGATCAAGGGGTCGGCGATAGGCCGATAGGCGGGTCGACGGACCGGAGGCAACTCCTCCATAAGCCTCTTACCTCCCTATTTGCTATTTGCTGACCGGCCCATCCGTCGAGACGTTGAAAGAGTCCGGGGACGTTTGCGTTTTCCCGGGGGACGGTGTAAATTGTATAAGTGAGTGAAGGAGGTGGGTAAGGACCTCTCATTAGCTGTCTTCCCCGTGTCTTCCCGAGGGGGCGCGGACGGGAGGGGGTGGGTTTTCGGTAAGGGTCGAGGCGGGACGGTGTACTCCCGAGCGCCCCAGACCCAAGGGGGAGGGGTCATCCCCTGAGGTCGATGCGCGGCGTGTATCGGCCTCGGCGTGACGGGGTATGACCCGGAGGCTCCCCTTTCTAGTCCCTATGGAGGTCGCGCAGTGCCGATCACGCGTCAGGACAAGGCGCCGGTCGTCGAGCAATTCCGGCGTCACGAAAGCGATACGGGCTCGACGGAAATCGTCATCGCCCTGTTGACTCAACGGATTCAACACCTGTCGGATCACTTGCGGCGGCATCCCAAGGACTTTTCTTCCAAACGGGGTCTGCTCCGCTTGGTCGGCCGCCGTCGGCGTCTCCTGGCGTACTTGCGGAGGAAGGACTTCGACCGGTATCAGCAAGTCATCCAGGCCTTAGGCTTGCGGAAGTAGGGTTGGTATCGGGTCTCGGGTGTTCGGCGTACGGGCTGGGGTTGAGACCTGGGTGCGTGGGACCGAACGCACCTATTTGAAAGGGGGTTCGAGGGCCTATAGGCTGTCGGCCCGAATTTCCGAAGAGAAGCGTGTCATGAGTTTCTTCGTTCCACGAGTTTACCAAAAGATCGAAATTCCCGTCGGTATGCATCCCTTGGTCGTCACCGTGGGGGCCATCGCCCGCCAGGCCCACGGGGCGGCCATGATTCAGCATGAAGAGACGGTCGTCATCGCCACGGCATGTATAGAAGTCGACTCGGACCGGGGCGAAGACTTTATCCCCCTGATTTGCGACTATCGGGAGAACACGTACGCGGCCGGGAAGTTCCCGGGGGGCTTCATCAAACGAGAGGGCAAGCCCTCCGAAAAGGAGATCCTGACGAGTCGGTTGATCGACCGGTCGATACGGCCCCTATTTCCGAAGGGGTATCGGTTCGACACGCAGGTCATCGTATCCGTCTATTCGGCCTCCCAGGCCTATGACCCGGACGTGGCGGCCCTGAATGCGGCGACGATGGCTCTGCTGTTTTCGCCGATTCCCTTCTACGAGGCTGTCGTCGGCATCCGGGTCGCTGAGGTCGACGGTCAGTTCGTCGTGAACCCGCCCCTGGAGGTCCTCCAGAAAAGCCCGCTGTCCCTGTTCGTGTCCGGGACGGCCCATGGCATCGTCATGGTCGAGGCCGGGGCCAACGAATATCCGGAAGATCGGATGGCCGAGGCCCTCCTGTTTGCTCAGCAGGTCATCCGGGAGCAGGCCGAACGCGTCATGAAGGCCTACCGGCAGACGGGCCTGGAGGCGGACAAGCTGAAGGTAGAGCCTCCCCTCATGCCGGAGGAGCTGATGGCTGAGGTGCAGGCCCGATTCGGTATGCGCATGCGGGCTGCCCTCCAGACGCCTGGCAAGCAGGCCGCCCACATGGCCGTCGAGGTCCTCTTGAAGGAGGCCCTGGCCGAAATCCCCGAAGAGGACGAGGAACGCCGACGGGACGTCCAACGGGCCCTCGACCAGCTCAAGCAGAACATCGTGCGACGGATGATCCTCGATGAGGGCGTCCGTCCGGACAGACGGGGGATGACCGAAATCCGGCCGATCCGTATTGAGGTCGGCCTCCTGCCCCGGACCCACGGGTCAGCCCTGTTCACCCGAGGCGAGACTCAGGCCCTCGTCACGTGCACCCTGGGGACGGCCGAAGACGCTCAGAAGATCGAGGAGCTGACGGGCGAGTCCTTCAAGCGTTTTATGCTCCACTACAACTTCCCGCCCTTTTCCGTCGGGGAGGTCTCGCCCCTGCGGGCGCCGAGCCGTCGGGAGATCGGTCACGGCGCTCTAGCCGAGCGGGCGCTCCTGCCCGTCATTCCGCCAGAGGAGCCGTTCCCCTACACGATTCGGGTCGTCTCAGAAATCCTGGAATCCAACGGGTCATCGTCGATGGCCACTGTCTGTGGCGGGAGCTTGGCCCTGATGGACGCTGGCGTGCCCATCCGGACGCCGGTCGCTGGCATCGCCATGGGCCTCTTTAC
>JANXAA010000379.1 GCA_025061865.1 Acidobacteriota bacterium
CACGGTGGTCCTGACAGTCAGCTGTGTGGCGGATGAGTTGGCGGCCACGGGGTTGGCGATCATCGACCCGAACGGCAACGGTGTGTGGGATTCGGGCGAGGCGGTGACGGTCGTACCGGCATGGACGAGCAACGAGACGGTGCCCTTTGGGGTGACGGGCAGCGGTTCGAATGTAGGAGTGCCGCCGGGGGTTGTGGCGACGCTGACGGATACGACGGCTGACTATGGGACGATCCCGGCGGGCGGGACGGCCAACTGTCAGGCAGCGACGGGCAATTGCTATGTCATCACAGGACTTCGAGCGTCAGGCGTTTGGGGCGATAAGGACGTGGAGTTTACCGAGCAGGTCTCGCCGTCCGGGCTGACCCAGACGTGGAAGTTGCATATCGGGCCGAGCTTTGCGGACGTGGCGACGAACGTGTTCTATTACCGGGCGGTCGAGACGATGCTCCACCGGGGGGTCACCGGCGGATGCACGGCCAGTGACTACTGTCCGGGTGGGTCGACTAACCGGGCGCAGATGGCCGTGTTTATCAGTCGGGCGGTGTTGGGGACGGACCCGCCGGTAGCCGGGAGCGGTCCGGCGGGGAGTTGGAATTGCGGGGACGGCCTGCCCAATCAATTCACAGATGTGCCCGACGGTGTGTTCTATTGTCGGCATGCGCACTGGATGTGGGCGCATAACATCACCAGTGGGTGCACGGCGACGCAGTACTGTCCGGCCGACCTGTTGAACCGGGCCCAGATGGCCGTGTTCATCGTCAAAGCGTTTAACCTCTTACTGTACGGGCCGTAAGGGCCTTTTCTCATGAAACTTGGGGGCAGGGATTGAAGCACTCCTGCCCCCTACACTCCCTACTTATTCTTTGTTCCCTCCTTGATTCATTCCGTTCCCTTGAGACGGGTGGCTTGCCCATCCGGTTCGAGTACAAGACCTACGGTAAGCGTTCATTTTGATACCGTCTGATTTTGTTTGGGGGACTTTGCTTCAGGTCAGGGGGTACTTACCTTCCCGAACTGCCGCGCCGTGAGGCGCCTCGTTGAGAAAAATGGAATCTGGAAAGAGGGCCTGGCTCAACAGCGATGCGCTGGAACGTCGTCATCTATTGCCCAGATACTCATATCCTGTACGATGCGACGCTCCCAGACCGAAAAGGCGTGGGCGGGGGCCTGATGGCTCGGCTTCGCTTGGCCCAGGCCCTGGCTCGCCAGGGCCATTGCGTCACGGTCATCGCTCATGTGACGCGTCCGCATGTGCATCGAGGCGTGACGTATCTTCCGTTAGACCAAGCCGACCGTCCACGTACGGCCGACGTCCTGATCCTGGGTAGTAGTGGGGGCGCCCTCAGTTTGGAAGCGGCTCGGGACTTGCCGATAAAGGCTTCCTGGCGAGCCGTATGGGTTCAAGGCACTGTCCCGATTCGAGGTCTTGACCACTTGGCTTTCGACTGCATCATCCCCTGTAGCAACTTCATCTGGCATGTCATCCGTAGGGATTGGGGGCTTGCGGAACGATTGGCCTTTGTCATCTACAACGGCTTTCCCCGGCGGCGCGGTATGGACTGCCTGGGGTCCTGGCTCCGCCGCAGGCATCCCTTTCGATTGATTTACACGAGTCACCCTGACAAAGGCCTGGCGACGGCCCTGAAGGTCTTAGACAGGCTTCGGACCCGAGACCCACGGTATCACTTATGGGTTTTTGGGGGCGATGCCCTTTACGGAGGTCAAGACACCGCCCTGCCCTCCGCTCCGGGGGTCACTTACATGGGCACGCGGAGTCAGCCGCAGGTCCTCCGCGCCTTGGAAAGGTCGGCTGTAGCCCTCTGCCTCCAAGACCGCTTAGAGCCTTTTGGCATGGTCCTGACGGAGGCGATGCACTCCGGCGCTATCCCTGTCGCATCCCCCGTCGGAGCCTATGCGGAAATCGTCCGCCACGGTTGGAACGGTATCTTGGTCCCTGGCGACCACCGCTCCGAGGAGGTCCAGTCAGAAGCGGCCGACTGGATCCACTACCTGACCCAACGGCCAGACTGGGCCGCGACGCTTCGCCGGAACGCTCGATGCATCCCCTGGGATTGGGATACCCAAGCGAGAGTCTGGACAGACCACTGGGCTTGGGTCTTGCAGGGCCAAGGTCGACTCCTGAAAGGACGAAACTGCCCGACCTGTGAAGGCCGCCTTCTGCAGATGGCAGACGGTCCCCATTGCGGCACCTGTGGCCTTTACTTCCCATATGGCATCCAAGGGTAGAGTCCAAGCCCGATCCGGCACCGATGTGAGTTCGACCGAGGCCGCCGCTCCGGACCTGGGCTTCCCTGGAGGAAGGATAGGCACATAGGCACCGGCGTCTGACTGGGATAAGGCCCGACGCCGGCGTCGGGAGCCCCCCTCCCCTAAGGAAGGGCCCCTCGATACCTGATTCCTTGAAGGCGCCCCGTGTAG
>JANXAA010000037.1 GCA_025061865.1 Acidobacteriota bacterium
TGAGGCGGACGCCCTCCCGGCACACCCGGCCCGCCGCTCTGCTGGGCCACCATAAAAAGCCTCCTCACCAGGATGCATCTTCTTAATTTTGGGTCATGGGATGTGAAAAGGCAAATCCTAGCGGTCCGGCAGTTCAGCAATTCGCAATCCGCTATCCCAAAATGTCGCCTTTTGACGGCAAGACGGCCCTGCCTTACCATGGGTAGGGCCGTCAATGCTCGACTCGCCCTCGCCTTACGGTGAGCTTATGGCCAGCGCGTGGCTGATGTGGCTCTGTAAGCATATCGACCCCATCGAGGTCTTCAGCGCCTATACGAGGCTCCGGCGGGTGGGTCGTCGGTGGGTCGGCCTCTGTCCCCTACATCCGGAGCGGACGCCGAGCTTCTATGTGTTCCCCGAGACGAACAGCTTCTTCTGCTTCGGATGCCACCGGGGCGGAGATGTATTCCGGTTTCTGCAGACGGCCGAGAATCTTGACTTTTCGGGTGTCCTACGCCTACTTCAAGAACGTTGGAAGCTACCGCCACCGCCCGGCGAGCCGTCGACCGACCGGGACCGTCAGGTCGCCGCCCTCATTCAGGCCTTGGACCGGGCGCACCGATTTTATCAGCAGGCTCTCTATACGGAGGCCGCCGCCGAGGCCCGAGCCTATCTTAAGGGCCGCGGTGTCCCCGAGACGGCCTGGGAAGTCTATGGTCTCGGCTATGCACCGCCAGGTGGTCAAGCCCTGTACGACTACTTCAGGCAAGCCGACGTCCCGACATGGGTCATTGCTCAGTGCGGACTCTTTATCGAGCGGGATGCCCGGTGGTTCGACCTCCTGCGGCACCGCATCGTGTTCCCGATTCACGACCCGGCAGGTCGGGTCGTGGCCCTGGCGGGCCGGGCCCTGGAAGAGGGCGTCCCTAAATACCTGCATAGCCCTGAGACGCCCGTTTTTCGGAAATCTCAGACACTGTTCGGCCTCGGGTGGGCTGCCCCAGCCGTCCGCCAGCGGCGGGCCATCGTTTTGGTCGAGGGTTACTTCGACGCCGTCCTCCTGGCCCTCCACGGCTGGCTCCACACGGTCGCCCTGATGGGGACGGCCCTGACGGCCGACCACGTCCGATGGATGCAACGGCATGCCGATCGCGTGTGGGTCGGCTTCGATGCCGATGAGTCAGGGCAGAAGGCCGCCTGGGAAGCTCTCCATGAACTCGTCGGTGGTGGTTTCACACCGTCCTTTCTTCGGTGGACCCACGGGAAGGACCCTGCCGAGGTCCTCCAATCGGCTGGTCCCCTGGCCCTCGAACGGGCCTTCGCTGAAGCGATGGACGGATGGGACTTTGCCCTCTTCTACCTCATGACCCGTCATGCTGGCGTGAGTCATGACGAATGGTCGACCCTGCGGCGGGACGACGCCCGCTGGGAACGGTCGGCCGCCGCCCTCGTCCAGGACCGCCGGGCCTTGCAGGCCCTCTTCCAACTCCTGGCCCGGGTTCCCCATCAGTCAGGCCGCTACTACGCCGCCCTCCAGATCGCCCGCCGCCTGGGCCTCGAGCCACCCGCCCAGTTGTACGCCGACTTCCTGCGTTGGCTTCGTCGGAAACCGGGGACCGGGTCCCAGGGTCTAGGGCCCGGCTTGACCCCTCCGACACTGACGCTCGAAGGGACATCCCTGCCGTTCTATGAGAAATGGATCCTCCGGGGCCTGGTCGAACGACCCCACCTTTTCGAGCGGCTCATGGCTCGCGTCGGGGAGGCGATCGTAGAGGCCGCCCGGAGTCGCCGCCTCCTGCGGTTTCTATACGATGCTTGGTACGCCGGCCGAACCGTGGACTGGTCCCTCCTACTGCAAGCATTCGCCGATCCCCCGGAAAGCCTCTGGCTCCACGACTTGCTCCGGGATGAGGGTCCGTGGGACGAGCAAGTCTTTGCCGAAGCCGTCGAGCTTCTCCACATCGTCTATTTCCGACGCTTACGGCATGAGCTAGCTCGCTCGCGAGAACGACTCGATCCCGACCTGGCCCGTCAAGTCTATGCGCTGACCCGGGAATTGATCGAGCTCGAGCAGGCCTCCGGCCTTCACCGCCTGAAGCCGTCGACGGACTGAGGCAGCCCCATTCCCGAAGGCCTACTCACCGGGCAGACCCAGGGGACCATTCCCAGTCGAAGGCCGACCTCCGGATAAGCCGGCGCATAAACGGGGGACTGTCGCTTAGAATCCAGCTTTTGGTTTACGAGAGCCGTTAGAGCCAAAGAAAAGTCGGTTACATAGGTTCCAGAACAACGATAAGCCGTACCGGACGTTGGACGTCTCCCTCCGGGAGTCGAGGCTTCTTGGGTCCGAAGCCCCGACCTGCAGCGCGGATGTATCCCACGCCACGACGGCGACGGTTAGCGTAGCCTTACGCGCGGACGGCTCTGCTAAGTGGGTATCCCACGGAAAACTTCTGTTTAGGGACGGTACCGGCTAAAGACATAGTCGGTGTCCTTCGCCGACATGTGACAGCCAAAGCACTGATTCATGTCTTGGACGACCCGCTCCTGGGTGTCGCCCTTAAAGCCTTCAAAGCCCCAGCCGCCCGTCGAGGCATAGCGGCGACGGTCCTTGACCATCACGCCGACGACCTTGCGGGTACCTTCGACGATAGCGTTGTTTTCAGTCTTCGCCTCCAGGAGGTCGAAGACGATGACGCTCCCGTCGGGGAAGGGCCCGCCTTTTCGGTAGGCTGCGAGGGCCTTGGAGTTGGCGTAGATGTGGTGAATGCCGCCGAAGGCGTCGAAAAGGGGGTGGCCTTGTTGGATGATCATGGACTTGATGTGAGTCCACTGGCGGTAGCCGGTGGGGTAAGGGACGGGGTCAGCGGCGGGGGTCGGCCGAAGGGGGAGGGTCGAGAGGGCCAGGAAGGCTCCTGCGGAAAGGGTCATGAGATGGAAGAGACGCATCGTCGGGCCTCCATTTAGTTAGGATTCCTAACTATAATAGACGGTCGACCGCTTTTGTCAAGCCTCCTGACCTTGACCCATAGCTCACTCCCTGGCAGCTCCACTTCCTATGAGGAATTCAGGCGAACGCCCAGACACCCGGGCGGGTACGCCCACCCGCAACCCCATCGTTTGGGGCGGGGAGTCCCACCCGGCTTGACCGACTCGGCCTGATGACTTATCTTGCGAACGGCGTGGAGAAAGCCCCCATGACCCGACGACCCCCCGTGTGGGACCTTACTTTCCAACATGATGACGTCGACAGCAAGCTCGTGGCCGCCCTCGAGCGTTTGGCCCAGGCCCTGCGAGTCCTCCTCTGGCGGGTCGGCCAGACCCACGGCTTGAGCCCCATTCAGGTCCAATTCCTGTGCTACCTGCTGTATCAACCTGAGGCGCACCGCCGCGTGAGTCGCTTAGCCCAAGCCTTCCGACTGACCAAGGCGACTGTCAGCGACGCTATAGCCGCTTTGGAATCCAAGCGCCTGGTCCGCCATCGGCCTGACGTCTCGGACCGTCGGTCGGCCGTCCTTGAGCTGACGCCGGATGGCCGTCGGCTGGCCCACCGCTTGGCGGCATGGGCCGACAGCATACGGGACGGCCTGAGCTTTGCAGAACTCGATGAGAAGACGGCCGTCTTGAATTTCCTGATGCGGCTCATCGTCGAACTCCAGCGGGCCGGCTTCATCACAGTCGCCCGGATGTGCCTCACCTGCCGGTTCTTTCGACCGGAGGCCCATCCCGGTGCGTCGATGCCCCACCACTGCGCCCTGCTGGACCGGCCCCTGGGGCCGGCGACGCTTCGGGTCGATTGCCTGGAACACGTCGGCGTCGAGACGGTTGTCCCGGCGGGACCCTCGGGTCAGCGCTTCGCGCTATAAGGAGCGTTATAAGGAGAGGTTTCGAGAGAATCTCATGGACCTGCCTAAACCTTCCGCGACTGGAGTCGGTCCGGGGCTGGCTCTTCCGGGTTCTGAGAGGTCCGGATTTTTTGTGTATATTACTAATACTAATATCTCGTCTTTGTCATCCCCTTGCCAGGAGGGATGGTGATGCTCCAGGACAAGCGTATCGCCGTCATCGGTGTCGGCAAGATCGGGGGCGCCCTCATCGCCGGTCTGCTCCAGAGCGGTATGGTCCGGCGGGATGCCATCGTCGGGAGCACAGGCCACGCCGAGACGGCCCGTCGAGCGGCTCAGACTTACGAGATCCCTATTCTGACGGACAACCGGGCGCTGGTTCGAGGCCGGGACATCCTCATCTTGGCCGTCAAGCCCCAGACCATCCGGAAAGTCGTCGCCGAGGTCCGGGACCTGATCACGCCGGACCAGCTGGTCGTCACCCTGGCAGCCGCCACGCCGACGGCCCGCATTGAGGAGATTTTGGAACGTCCCGTCCCGGTCGTGCGGGCGATGCCCAACATGCCCTGCCTCGTCCAGAAGGGGATGACCGTCCTGTGCCCGGGCCGTTACGCTCAAGAGACCCACGTCCAGACGGCCTGCGCCCTCTTTCGGCCCCTGGGCCGGGTCGAGGTCATCGACTCCGAGGACCTGATGGACGCCGTGACGGCCCTCTCGGGAAGCGGACCGGCATATGCCTATATCATCATCGAGTCGCTCGCTGAAGGTGGTGTCAAGGTCGGCCTTCCCCGAGACCTGGCGACGACCCTGGCCGCCCAGTCCCTCCTGGGCGCGGCGGCCATGGTCCTGGAGACCCGGGAGCACCCGGCCCGCCTGAAAGACGAGGTAACGACCCCGGCCGGCGTAACCATCGACGGCATCATGGAGCTTGAAGACGGCGGTCTCCGCGTGACCCTCATTAAGGCCGTCGACCGAGCCACCCGGAAGTCCAAGGAGTTGTCCCGAGCCCATTAGCGGCGCGACGTCGCGGCGGGGTTGATCCCCGACGTCTATCCGGCGACGACTTCTCTGCGAACGCCGGCAGGTCTTCCTGAAGACCCGCCGTGGAGGCGGTGCCCCTTGACGGTCCGGCGCGGCAGGCTTATTTTTGGAACGATACTTCCTCTTTGGAAGGGAGGCCGGTGATGGAATATGCAGACCGCCGTCCGACGCACGGCTTCTCTGACGCCCCTTCCTCTTCTATCTCTCTCCTCTCGCCGTCCCCGCGAGTCACGATCCTGCGTCTGATCCTGCATAGGCCGGCCCGGGCCGCCCGGTAAGCCGGCACGCCCTTTCCCTACGTGTCCCCACCAGCCCGACGCGGAGTTCGTATCGACGGTTTTGAAGTTTTTTATTATAATATTTGTTTAAAATTGCTGGAGACCTGGGGATTCGGATGGAGGGGGATTTTCTGAACCTTTGGGAAGGGCGATTTTTCGAGCAGGATGCAAGATGAGGCATATGAAGAGGCATATAAACCTGAACGACGTCTTTTGGGGGCGTTGGTAAAGGCCGCTCAGATGCCATTCCCATGGGCCCAACGGCTCTGCTAAGTGACCCAACATCGAACCTCATCCGCCCTGTCAGACGCCTTCGGGAGGTGCAGGTGATGGGGATGCCGGTTCGACATCCGACCCCCTTGTCCGACCCCCGCTACGAGCAAGACGCTTGCGGCGTCGGCCTTGTCGTTCGGCTGGACGGCCAAAAGACCCACGAAGTCGTCCGGACGGCTATCGAGGCCGTCGTCCGCTTGAGCCATCGGGGCGCTCTCGACGCCGATGCTCAGACGGGGGACGGCGCCGGTATCCTGGTCCGTCTGCCTCGGCCCTTCTTTGTCCGGGAAGCGGTCCGTTTAGGTCTCCACGTCCCCTCCCTCCATCCGCTGGCTGTGGCGATGGTCTTCCTGCCGTCGGACCCGGTGGCGGCCGTCGAGGCTCGACGGATCTTCGCGCGTGCCTTCGCTGATTGGCGACTTCAGGTCTTGGGTTGGCGGCCCGTTCCCGTATGTCCTGACGCCCTGGGCGACCGGGCCCGACGGGACTGTCCGACGATCGAGCAGGCCCTAATTGTCCCGGCGACTGATCTTACGGGCGTGGACTACGAGCGGCGCTTGTATTTAGCTCGGAAGACGGCTGAGGCTCGCTGGCGGGTCGAGGCTATCGAAGGGGCCTATGTCGTCTCGTGTTCGCACCGGACCCTCGTCTACAAGGGCCTGTTGGTCGCCAAGCAATTAGCGGCCTTCTATCCAGACCTGTCCGACCCAGACTTTACTTCGGACTTTGCGATCTTTCATCAGCGCTATAGTACGAATACCCTCCCGAGCTGGCCCCTGGCCCAACCCTTCCGTTTTCTCGCCCACAACGGTGAGATCAACACGTTGACGGGCAACGTCCTTTGGATGCAGGCTCGGGAGGCGGACCTGACGGCCTCCGTGTGGGGTCCCGAGGGGGACGTCCTCCGACCCATCATCGTGCCGGGTGGAAGCGACTCGGCGATGTTGGACAACGTGCTCGAGCTCCTGGTCCTCTCCGGGCGGAATGTCCTACATGCCATCCGGCTTTTGATCCCCGAGGCGTGGGAACACCGGCGGGACCTGCCGCCGGCGTGGCGGGCCTTCTACGATTTTCACGCCGGCGTGATGGAGCCCTGGGATGGGCCAGCGGCCATCGCCTTCACGGACGGGCGCTACGTGGGTGTCCTCCTGGACCGGAACGGTCTGCGGCCCCTGCGGTATCAGGTCCTGCGGGACGGCTGGCTCATCGCTGCCTCCGAGGTCGGTGTCATTGACGTGGCGCCTGAGCGGGTCCTTCACCGAGGTCGTCTGGGTCCCGGCGACATCATTGCCGTCGATACGGCGACGGGGACCCTTTTACAGAAGGCTGAAGTCATGGACCGGCTCACGGCGGCGCGGCCTTATACGCATTGGGTCCGGCGGCGCTTCCGCTTTCAGCCGGGCCAGACCCCGCAGGCCTTCGAACCAGTGCCCGAGCCTCTGGCCCGATGGCAACGGGCTTTTGGATGGACCCACGAAGACGTGCGGATGGTCGTCCAGGCCATGGCCGAACAGGGACAGGACCTGGTCTGGTCGATGGGCGACGACACGCCCCTGGCGGTCTTGTCGAGCCGCCGCCGACCCCTGACGTTCTATTTCAAGCAACGCTTTGCCCAAGTCACGAATCCCCCTATCGATCCTCTGCGGGAAACGCTCGTCATGTCCCTGGACGTCTACCTGGGTCCCCGGCCGAACTTCCTCGAGGAGTCTCTCGACCACGTCCGGGCCGTCCACCTGACGAGTCCCATCCTATCAGAGGCTGACTTAGTGGCCCTGCTCCGGTCGGCGCCTCTACGCTACCGGACCCTGGCATGTCACTTTCCGGCGGATGCCCGGACGCGTCTAGCCCCAGCCCTCGAAGCTCTCCTTCAGGAAGCTGAGAAGGCCGTCGACGATGGTGCCGAGCTCCTCGTATTGACCGACCGATGCATCGGACCTGACCGGGCGCCGATCCCCATGCTCCTGGCCGTATCGGCCGTGCACCACCATCTCATCCGGCGGGGCAAGCGCCTCTGGACTGACATCATCGTTGAGACGGGCACCGTGTGGGATATCCACCATGCGGCCCTCCTGATCGGTTTTGGAGCCAGCGCTGTCTGCCCCTACTTGCTATTTGCGACGGCCCGGCACCTGGCGGCTCACGAGCGGCACCTGGGCGGACTCTCGCCAGAGGAAGCCGTCGAGCGTTGCCGTCGGGCCTTGGAGAAAGGCCTCTTGAAGATCATGGCAAAGATGGGGATCTCGGCCCTTCGGTCCTACCGGGGGGCGCAGGTCTTCGAGATCCTGGGCCTCGCCCACGAGGTCGTCGAACGCTACTTCCCTCACACGCCGGCTCGCCTGGGCGGCGTCGGCTTGGAGGATATCGCCGAGGACGTCCTGGCATGGCACCAGGCGGCCTTCCAGGAGTCGACAACATCAGACCGTCTCCCCGATATTGGCTACATCCGGTACCGGGGCGATGGGGAGTTCCACGGCTTTCATCCCGAGATGGTGCGGGCCCTCCATCGGGCCGTCGAGACAGGAGACTGGGAGGACTATGAGCGTTACCTGGAGGTCCTCCGCAAAGCTCCGCCTCATAGCCTGCGGGACCTCCTCGAGGTCGTCTCCGACCGGCCGCCAGTCCCTCTCGAGGAGGTCGAGCCGGCCGAGGATATCATTCGCCGGCACTTCGTCGTCTCAGGGATGTCCTTAGGTGCCCTTTCGTGGGCGGCTCATCGGACTTTGGCCATCGCTATGAACCGACTGGGGGCCCGGAGCAATTGCGGAGAGGGCGGCGAAGACCCGACCTGGTATCGACCCCAACCAGGAGGCGACCGGGCCGACCACCGAGTCAAGCAAGTCGCCTCCGGTCGCTTCGGCGTCACGACCGAATACCTCGTCCGGGCTGACGAGCTCGAGATCAAGATCGCCCAGGGGTCTAAGCCGGGCGAAGGCGGTCAGCTTCCCGGTCTCAAGGTCAACGCCTTCATTGCCCACATCCGGCACACCGTCCCGGGCGTGACCCTGATCTCGCCGCCGCCTCATCATGACATCTACAGCATCGAGGACTTGGCCCAGCTCATTTACGACCTCAAGACGGTGAACCCCCGGGCCCGGGTCGGCGTTAAGCTTGTCGCTGAAAGTGGGGTCGGGACCATCGCCGCCGGCGTGGCCAAGGCCTACGCTGACTACGTCCAGGTCGGGGGGATGGAGGGCGGGACGGGCGCCTCGCCCTTGTCGTCCATCAAGAACGCCGGTTGCCCTTGGGAACTGGGCCTAGCCGAGACCCAACAGGCCCTTATCCAAAATGGCCTTCGGGGCCGGGTTCGTGTGCGGGTCGACGGCGGGTTCAAGACGGGCCGGGACGTCATCGTGGCAGCTCTTCTCGGGGCCGAGGAGTTCGGGTTTGGGACGGCCGCCCTCCTGGCGATGGGCTGCAAGATGGCCCGCCAGTGCCATCTGAACACGTGTCCGACGGGGATCGCTACCCAGCGGGAGGACTTAATCCGGGAGCGCTTCCGGGGAACCCCGGAGGGCGTCATTTGGTTCTTCACCTTCATCGCCGAGGAAGTCCGACGGTGGCTGGCGGCCCTGGGCTACCGGCGGCTGGAGGAGATCATCGGTCGCGTCGACCTGCTTCGCCCCCGGACGTGGGTCGACTATCCTCGGGCGGCGAAATTGGACCTGACGCCGCTCTTGGTCGACGTCGCTGCTGAAGGCTCCGGACCCCGTCGGTGTGTCCAGGACCGGAACGACCCCCCTCATCCCGTCTTCGACGACCGGGTCTTCGCCGTCCTCCGGCCGGCCCTCGAAAGGGGTGAGCCCTTTGTCTATGAGGGGACGGTCCAGAATTCGGACTTGACCGTCGGAGCCCGTATCGCTGGGGAGATCGTCCGGCTCTACGGCCTCCGGGGGCTGCCCCCGCGGACCCTCGAACTTCGGCTCCGGGGCGTGGCCGGCCAGAGCTTCGGGGCCTTTTGCGTCGAGGGCCTCCGGCTGGTCCTGGAGGGTGAGGCCAACGACTATGTCGGCAAGGGCATGAGTGGTGGCGAGATCGTCATCCGGCCCCCGTCGAAGGCGGCCTTTCGGTCGGACGAAAACGTCATCGTGGGGAATACGGTCCTCTACGGTGCCACGGGCGGCCGGGTCTTTATCGCCGGTCGGGCCGGGGAGCGGTTCGCCGTCCGGAATAGCGGGGCTGTCGCCGTCGTCGAAGGCGTCGGCGACCACGCCTGCGAGTACATGACTCGGGGTTGTGTCGTCGTACTGGGACCGACGGGATGGAATTTCGGGGCCGGCATGAGTCACGGCCGGGCTTACGTCTATGACCCGGTCGGTGGATTCCCCGAGCGGTGCCACGCCGAATGGGTCATCGCCCGACGCCTGGAGCTCGACCGGGCGGAGGAGCTCCGAAGCCTCCTCCAGGATCACTGGGCGGCGACGGGAAGTCCTCGAGCGGCAGCCCTGCTGGCCGCATGGCCGGCTTGCGTCAGCGATTTTTGGATCGTCGAACCGAAGGCGTCTCCGGCCATCGTCCCTCCGTCGGAGACGACCGAGCAAGCCGAGCCCGTCCCCGTTCGCATCCGCCGTCCCGGGTAAAACCCCTATCCTCCCAGAAGCTAGCGGGCTCACCGCTTGATCGGGATCATCGAGGACTGGCGACGGGTAGAGATCTCCGAGCCTCCATCCCCATTCGGCGGCCTGAGGACGCTTGCGCTGCCCTTCATCCATTCAGCCAGGGCAGCTACTCAGCGTCCCGATCTGGGGGTAACTCTTGACTCCTCATGGTAGTGCCCGCGTAGACGGGATAATAGGACCTGGCCCCCGTCCTGGGCCGACACCGGCGGCCTAGTCGCCTATCCGTTTGCCGACCTGCCTAAGGACCACCACTCGGCACTTTCATCAAGGGCCGTAGCGATGAGCTCGCCCATGGTGTGGGTATTCACGACGGTCGCCTCCCCAGCGGCGATGTCGGGCGTGCGGTATCCGGCGGCCAGGACGGCTTCGACGGCCCGTTCGACAGCCTCGGCCGCCTGGGGCAGGCCCATCGAATAGCGGAGCATGAGGGCGGCCGATAGGACCATCCCAATGGGATTGGCGACGCCCCGACCGGCGATATCAGGCGCTGACCCGTGGACCGGCTCATAGAGACCCAGGCCCGTGCCGTCTCGGCGGCGCCGACCCAGGCTGGCCGAGGGAAGCAGGCCAAGACTTCCCGTCAAGGCGGCTGCCTCGTCAGTTAGGATATCGCCAAACATATTTTCGGTGACGATGACGTCAAAGTCAGCGGGCCGTCGGACCAGCTGCATAGCGCAGGTATCGACCAGCATGTGGCGGAGTTCCACGTCGGGATACGCCTGAGCCACTTCCTCGGCCAGGGTTCGCCAGAGACGGCTCGAGGCGAGGACATTGGCCTTGTCGACGCTGGTCAGGCGTCGGCGGCGCTGGCGGGCCAGCTCGAAAGCGACCCGCAGGACTCGGCGGATTTCCGTCTCCGAGTATCGGAGAGTATCGACGGCCTGACGACCCCGGCGATTCTGCCACTGTCGTTGGGGCCGTCCGAAGTAGAGACCGCCGGTCAGCTCCCGGACGACGATGAAATCGACGTTGCGAGTTACGTCTGGTCGGAGGGACGACACCTCTTGAAGGCAAGGGTACGTCCGGACGGGCCGGAGGTTAGCAAAGAGGC
>JANXAA010000380.1 GCA_025061865.1 Acidobacteriota bacterium
AGGCAGCCGCTTCGGTCAGGGCGGGGAAGGCCTGACGAAGCTGAGGATGTTCCGCCACGGCGTGGAGCGTCTCGGCGGCCCCGATGCGGACCCAATCCGCCTCCCAATCGATGCCCCGGAGCTCAGGCAGGCGCCCAACGGCCAAGAGGTACCGGGGCTCGAACAATCGCTGGCGCATACTGGGGAGGAGGTCTGTCCCACCGGCCAGGATCTTCGTGTCGGCGGCCCAATCAGCCAAGTGCCGGAGGGCCCGGTCCAGGTCCTGGGGTATGACGAGCTCAAACGGCGGCATGTACCAGACGCCCATCCATCGGCCTCGCCACTATAAAGGGCATCAGGATGCAAGATACAAGACGCAGGATGCAGGATGCAAGATGAGGCCTCCGATGCCAGGTCCCAGAGAGATGTGGGGTCCCAGACCTACGCATGGACCCCAGACCCGCCTGAGTCGACCCGAGGGACTTGTCGGAGGGCAAGAAGGACCTGAGGCCTCCAGTCCATGGTCTAGGGTCTATAGCCTGCGGGCCTCTTTTTTACTGATTACTGACGCCTAGGACTGCATCTTGCATCTCGTATCCCGCATCTTGTATCCTGCATCCCACATCCCCGCCGGGGGCGCGCATGAGGCGCTGGTGTGGTTTCGTCGTCGTTGCGTTCATCGGGTGGGCCTGCTTGCTGGGGACCTTGACCTTGGCGGCCCAGCGGCCGGGTCCCGGGTCGTCTCCGAAAGTGGAAGAAGACCCCGTTATGGCCCGGTGGGAACGCCGGGTCTTTGAGAAAACTCTGCCGAATGGATTCAAGATTTTGGTCTTGCCCCGGGGCTACGTCCCCGTCGTGGCCTTCCACAACTACGTAGACGTCGGGAGTGCTCACGAGTCCTTCGGGGAAAGCGGGCTGGCCCATCTCTTCGAACACATGGCCTTCAAGGGGACTTCGACCCTCGGGACTTCGGACTGGGCTAAAGAGAAGGAAGCTCTCGACAAGATGGAGCAAGCCCACGCATGTTACCTGCAGGAGAAATGGAAGGGCGAGCAGGCGGACCGGGACCGCATGCAGGCCTGCTGGGATGACTTCAAGCGCTGGGAAGCCGAGGCCCAGAAGTACGTCATCACCGATGAGTTCGGCCAGATTGTCGAGCGTAACGGCGGCCGGGGCCTAAACGCCTTCACGACGGCCGACTCGACGGAGTATTTCTTCGGTCTTCCCAGTAATCGGGCCGAGCTGTGGTTCTACTTGGAATCGGCCCGTTTCCGGGACCCTGTCTTTCGGGAGTTCTACAAAGAGCGGGACGTCGTCTTGGAGGAATACCGCCTGCGGGTCGAGAACAATCCCATCGGCCGGATGTTCAACCGTCTCGTCGGCGTCGCCTTTCTGGCCCATCCCTACGGTCGACCCGTTATCGGGTTCCCCTCGGACTTGGAGAACATCGACATTGCGCGCGCCTTGCGGTTCTACCAAGTCTATTATCGGCCCGATTCCATGGTAGCGGTGGCCGTCGGTCTCATCGACCCCCAGCAGGCGGCCGCCTGGGCCGAAAAGTACTTTGGCGACTTGCCGCCGGCGACGTCTCGCCTGCCGATCGTGACCCAAGAGCCGGCCTTTGAGGGCGAACGGCGGTTCACCCTGTACCTGGACGCGCAGCCTTTACTCGTGATGGCTTTTCACGTCCCCGACTTCAAGCATCCGGACCGGTGGCCCTTGGACGCTCTGAGCTACGTCTTGGCTCGGGGCCGAAGTTCTCGTCTATACCAACGGCTCGTCCTTCAGAAGAAGCTGGCGGCGGCCGTCAATGTGTTCTTGGGTTTCCCCGGCAATAAGTATCCTCACCTTTTGGTCCTTTTAGTCGTTCCGAACCCCGATATTTCACCCAGCACGCTGGAGAATGAAGTCCTGGACGAATTGGACTCGATCCGGAAAAACGGTATCCGGCCCGACGAACTCGAACGCTTTAAAGCCCAAGCCCTCCACGACTTCTATAAGACCTTCGAGGACAATGGGGACCTGGCCCGGAGCCTGGCATTCTATGAAAAGGTCGCCGGTTCCTGGCGGAAGCTCTTCGAGACGCCCCGCCAGATCCGGGCCGTCACGGCCGCGGACGTCCAGCGGGTCGTCCAAACGTACTGCGTGCCGGAGCGCCGCATCGTCGGGATCTTGTTAAAAAAGTCAGTGGAGCAGGGTGGTCAATAGGTAGGGGAGAGATGGGAGAGGTGGGCGATCAAGAGCGGGCGCAGGAATGACCCGAGATGCTCCCACTGCCTATCTACCCGCCCATCTTTGCAGGGGAGTGCACGAATGCGGATGCGTCGACGATGGGCAGTCGGGATCGCCGGATTACTGCTAATGGGGATTCTTACCCGGGGGGGGCCGACTGCCGCCCAGACGACCCAGCCATCCAAGCCGCCGGCGTCCTGGCGGGACCTTCGGTTTCCTGAGCTC
>JANXAA010000381.1 GCA_025061865.1 Acidobacteriota bacterium
GTGGGTTTGTTGATCGGAGTCTTCGGCGGGATCTTTTGGCGATCCGGGGGCCTGCGGTCGCTGACGTATCTCCTGCTAGGCTTCCTGATGGGGATTGCCCCGATTATTTTCTGGAACCTGCGGCACGACTGGATCATCTTCCGGGTCCCGACGGCGGTCGCCCATACGCCAGGCCTCTTCGACTGGGCAGCTTGGACTAATTTTTGGGCGTCTCCGCCGGGCCGGTTGAGTCGGGTCCTCTTTTTTGTGGCTCGCGACGTGTGGGGGGCTCTCTGGATCGACGCCAACCCCTTTTGCCGGCCCATGCTGATGAGTTGCCAGGTCACGCTCCACCAGACGTGGGTGCCTCCCGAGCCGGCCTACGTCTCAATCTTTCTAATTGGACTGCACGCTAGCGCCTATGGGGCTTACTTGCTGTTTCTCTTGCGGACACGTCCGCTCAGATGGGCAGACGATCCCTGGTGGGTCCTCCGTACAGTCCCCATCCTCTCGATGGCCGCGACCCTTTGGATGAACGCGATGGCGGCCGCCGTTTTGGTCGACGCTCGTTACCTGACGCACCTTTTCGTCACAGGGCCGCCCCTAATCGCCTGGCTAGGCACCCAGGTCCTGAACCGGCGATGGCGGGGCACAGGAAGCCTCCTGGTCGTCCTTCTTACCGCTGTTCACGTCCATGCCCTGGCCTACGGCCGTCTAACCAATGCCGAACGGGCCCAGGTCGTCCGGGGGCTCGTCGATTTCCTCTCCCACCATCGGGTCGAGTCGGTCATCACCAACTTCGAGACGGCCTACTGGCTGATGTGGATGACCGATGAGGCTATCGTAGCGGCACCCGGTTACAACCCTCCCAAGGACCGTCACTCCCTCTTGACACTACGGGCGTTTCGAAATCCTCGGTCGGCCGTCCTTCTCCCCCTACGAGAAGCGGAGGCTCTCGGCCTGGAGACATGGCTCTCTCAAGAAGGGATCCGTTACCGTCGATATCTGTACCGGGATTGGCTGCTCCTAAAGGACCTGGAGGTGCCTTACTGGCAACAGACCATTCGGTTTATCTAAAGGCTGGACTGTGGCCTCCGGGACGAGGGGACCTGCGATGGCTCAAGACGTCCAGACCCGGGACCGCCAGCGCCGATGGGACCGGTGGGTCCTGGCAGGATACGCCCTCTACACGTTAGGCAACACGTATCCGTATAGCGACCCCCGTCAGATGGGTCGCATCATCCCGGACTGGGGCGACCCCCTCTTCGACCTATGGCAACTTCGGTGGTTCGGCCATCAGGTATTTCGGGACCCCCTCCACCTATGGGACGCTAACGTCTTCTACCCGCTTCAGGAATCGATGCGATTTAACGACACTCTGCTGGGCTTGGCCTTACTGGCTGCCCCCATCGGTCACCTGACAGGCAATTGGGTCCTGGCCCGAAGTGTCCTGTTTCTGCTCAGTTTTTTCCTTAGCGCATGGTTGACCTACCGGCTGGCCTGTCGACTCGGGGCCCACCCGGCCGGTGCCTTCTTGGGCGGCTTGCTCTATGGATTCTGTAGCTTCCGCTTTCATCACTTGACCAACGTCAAGTTGACCTTTGGTCCGCTGATTCCTTTGTTTTTCTACTACTGGACCGATTTCGTCCAGACGGGTCGTCCCCGGGCCCTGGCGACGGCCTTCGGAGTCGGGGTCTACCAAATGCTGTCTTCGATGTACTATGGATTCTTCATACTGACCTTAGCCCCTATCTATGGGCTGGCCCTGTGGGCATCAGGGCCCCGACGTCCTTGGACTCCCGCAAAGCCCGGGGCCTGGACTCTTACAGTGGTCTGGATCGGACTCGTGACCCTCGGCATGCTCTTTGAGTTCTTCCTGCCTTACTGGCAAACGGGCTACTTGTTCGATGCCCATCACTCCGTCGAGAGCAATGCCGTTTGGTCTGCTCATCTGACCAGTTATCTTGTCAATCAGTCTCGGCTGGGATTCGCATGGACGGCCCGTTGGTGGAACGCTGAGCGAGTCTTATGGCCCGGAAGTTTAGCCCTTTTGGCCGTGGCGGCTGTACCGGGTCGGGTGCCTTACGCAATACCGCTGTGGGTCTGGACACTCGTGAGTTTCTTCCTATCGCTGGGTCCCCAGACGCCGGTGTTTTTGGGGTTCTATCAGAGCCTTCCGTATTTTTCGGCCATGCGCTATCCGGCTCGGTGGGGCATTATGACCCTCTTGGGGCTCGCCCTGCTGAGCGCTTTGGGCCTGACGAATCTCCGGTCCCGGATACCACCCCGCTACCGAGTCGGCCTCTTTTCCCTCCTGACGATCGGGGCTGCTGTCGAGCTTTGGCACGCACCGCTTCCGGCTCAGCCGGCTCCGAACCCCCCGCCGATGTATCGGCCTCTTCAGCAATCTGGAGAGCCTGGGGGTGTCGCCGTCTTCCCTCTCTCTTC
>JANXAA010000382.1 GCA_025061865.1 Acidobacteriota bacterium
GACGCATCGTGTTCTTGCAGGTCTCGGCCCCCTTCCACTGTGTCCTTATGAAACCGGCCGAGGACCGGATGGCCGTGCGACTCGACCGGGTCCCGTGGCGAGACCTTGCGATCCCATGGCTGAACAACGTAAACGCCGAACCCATCACGAACGGGGCGGCCGCCCGGGAGGTCCTTAAGCGCCAGATCACGGCCCCTGTCCTATGGACCCGCATCGTGGAGCGCCTGTGGGCATTGGGCGTCCGCACGTTCGTGGAAGTTGGACCGGGCCGAGTCCTGACGGGTTTGATCAAGCGAATTGTACCGGACGCCGAATGCATTCCCGTGAGCGACCTGGAGACCCTCGAGGCGGCGCTCCGGCGATGGCCCCGATGAATGCGGCCATTCGGCAGTCCGGCACTTCGGGAGTTCGGCAGATAAGATGGGGGATAAGAGGGGGTCAAGGCATCTGGCGTTGCCCCTGCAGGGACGTATTCTCGGTATCTCCAGGGATGACTGGCCTTCGGATAGATCCTCATCTATCGACCCCACTGCCCCACTGCCGAGTTCCCGAATCTCGACTCTGGAGTCGTCCCATGGAGTGGCCTGTATATCCGGACCTGAAGGGACAGGTTGCCCTCGTCACGGGCGCATCGCAGGGCATCGGCGCCGCTATCGCCCGGGTCTTGGGTCGGCAGGGCGTCGTCGTGGGCCTGATGGCCCGCTCCCTGGAGAAACTGGAAGAGGTGGCGGCCGCTATCCGGACCGAGGGCGGTCGCGGCTTTCCCCTGGCCGCCGACGTCGTCCAAGGGGAAGCGGTCCAAGCTGCCATTCAAGAGTTCATTCGGGAGGTCGGCCCCGTCACTCTGTTAGTCAACAATGCGGGCATCACACGGGATCAAGTCTTGCTGGGCCTAAAGCCTGAAGACTGGCATGCCGTCCTGGCCGTGGACTTGACGGGGGCTTACTGGGTCACGCGGGCCGTCCTCCGGGATATGCTGAAGGTCCGCCGAGGAAGCATCGTGAACATCAGTTCCGTCGTGGCCTTGACGGGGAATCCGGGTCAGACGGCCTATGCCGCGGCCAAGGCAGGGCTGATCGGGTTCACGAAGTCGTTGGCCCGCGAGTTGGCGTCCCGGGGGATCCGGGTGAATGCCATCGCACCCGGGTATATCGAGACAGAGATGACGGCCCGGCTGAGCGAAGCAGTCCGGGCTGAGTACCAGAAGGCCATTCCCGTGGGATTTTTCGGGACGCCCGACGACGTGGCCCAGGCCGCTTTATTTCTACTGTCATCGGCGTCTCGCTACATCACAGGGACAGTCCTCAACGTATCCGGCGGGCTCTACATGTAAAAAAGTCGGTATCCGGTCCTGGATGCCGGGTGGGATATGCTTAGCGACTTCTGAGACACGAACCCTCCCATCCCTGGCCTTTTTAGGACCTACTGCCTAAGGGCCCAATCGCCTTACTGCCTTATTGCCGAATAATCACCCGGGCCGTCGCCTGAGCCATCGGCCGGACAGCCCCGATGACCCGAGCCGGGAGCCCTTCAGCTTCCATCGCGGCGCAAAAATCCTCAGCCGCCGACGGCGGCAAGGCGATGAGCAGGCCACCCGACGTTTGGGGATCAAAGAGAGCTCGCTCCCATTGCTCGGCGGCCTCCAGAGGATCCCATAGGACGTGGGAACCGTAGTATTTCACATTGGCCTGGCTGGCACCCGTCCGGAGACCCTGGGCCCACAGGCGAGTGGCCAGTTCGTAGATCGGGACCTCCCACCAATGGAGGACTAAATCGACCTGACTGGCGACGGCCAGGTGCCATGCGTGACCGCCCAGGCCGAAGCCCGTCACGTCCGTCGCCGCGTGCGCCCCTAAGCGGACCATGTGACGGGCAGCGCCGGCGTTCAAGCGAGCCATGCCTTCCAAAACGGGTCGGGCCTCCGTCGCTGAGATGCCCCCACCCTTGAGTTGCTCGATGACGATACCTGTCCCGATGGGCTTCGTCAGGATAAGGACGTCGCCGGGTCGGGCCCCCCGCATGGAAACGACTCGGTCGGGCCGGGCATGGCCCGTGACGGCCAAACCATAGAATACATTGGCTTCCTTCAGGGTGTGGCCTCCCAGGGACACGGCACCCGCCTCGGCCAGGGCGTCTAGACTGCCCTGGACGATGCGGGCCGCCACGTCGGCCGGGACTTTCGACGGCGGTAGAGCTAAGACTTGGAGGGCGCACAGGGGGACTGCCCCCCGGGCATACAGGTCGCTCAAGGCATTAGCGGCGGCAATCCGCCCATACAGGTAAGGGTCGTCGCACGGTGGAGCGATGATATCGACGGATTGAAACAGCAGGCTCCCGTCAGGTAAGTAGACGCCGCCCGCATCGTCCATCGGGGCCGTCTCCGACCACCGGCGTTCATCCGGCACGACGTACAGGCGCTCGAG
>JANXAA010000383.1 GCA_025061865.1 Acidobacteriota bacterium
GACGGGTGACTCGGCGGGTCTCGTCAACGTGCCCCGTAATAAGGGCATCCACCTGGCTGTCCATTCGGGCATGCTGGCGGCTGAGGTCGCCTTTGCCGCATGGCAGGCCGGCGATTTTTCGGAAGCGCGGCTGGCTGAGTACGAGCGTCTTCTCCGGACGAGCTGGGCCTGGGAGGAGCTTTATCAGGTCCGCAACTTTCGGCAGGCTTTCCAGGACGGTTTCTTACTGGGCCTGCTTCGGGTCGGACTATACCGGTGGACGGGCGGCCGTCTGTTTCGGGACCCCCTACCGATTCGAGTCGGCCACCGGCTCGCACGGCATGGGAGTCGAGCGCCCCGGCCTTCGCTGCGCTTCGACGACGCCCTGATCTTGGACAAGCGGTCGGACATCGCCCGTGGGGCGCCCAAGTACGACGAACAGCCGTCTCATCTACGGATTGTCGACAGCGGCCTGTGTCTCGAGTGTCAGCGCCTGTATGACAGCCCCTGTACGAAGTTCTGTCCCGGCGACGTGTTCCGCTGGGAGCCGTCCGAAGTCCGGATCATCATCAGTCACGAAAACTGTCTCCATCCGAAGATCTGCGAGTTTGCCTGCCCGTACGACAACATCCGCTGGAATCCGCCTCAGGGCGGTGACGGACCGAACTATACGTTGACGTGACGGTGGGGCGGTGGGGATAAAGTAATCGTTTGGGGCAAACCGGCAGGTCGGCACATGAGGGATGGGGAGCGCAGGCCTTCGCGGCCTACTTCACTGGGGTTCGCGGGTCGCCCGTGTCATGTCGTCCTGCCGTCCCGCCAGCGGCTCAGGAGGTCGAGGACCCGTTGAGCACTGACCTCTGGGGGTTCTCGATCAGTGTCCAGGACCAAGGCTGGCGACTCCGGGGGTTCGTAGGGGTCGCTGATGCCTGTGAAGGCGGGGATTTCCCCTCGTAAGGCTCGGGCGTAGAGACCCTTGGGGTCCCGGCGGACCAGGACCTCCAAGGGGCAGCGGACGTACACTTCCAGGAAGTTCCCGTCTCCGATCAGAGTCCGGGCTGCCGTCCGGCCTTCCCGGTAAGGCGAGACGAGGGCGACGATCACGTATACGCCGTGTCGGACCAGCAGGCGGGCGACATAAGCGACCCGACGGATGTTTTCCAAGCGGTCCTCTCGGGAAAAGCCCAGGTCCCGGGAGAAGTGTTGGCGGACGCTGTCCCCATCGAGGACCTCGACAGGTCGGCCTTCGGCCCGGAGTCGTTCGGCGACCCACGATGCGACCGTGCTCTTACCGGCTCCCGGAAGTCCCGTAAGCCACACGCACACGCCCCGCCGGTCGGCCGCCGCCGGTGGCTCTGGCTGGCGAGAACCCTCGGCGCTGAGGCTCTCGACCTGCACGCCGTCTGCCCGCACGGCCAGGGTCAGAGCGATGCCTTCCGTCGTCATGGTAAGGACAAAGTGGCCTAATGTCCGAAAGTCCAGCCGCAGGGCGTCCAGCCGACGGCCGACCAGGGCCTGAAGGGCCCGGCGGACGACTTCTAACTGGGCCTGAAGGTCTCGGCCGCGCGGCGTCCGGCGGAAGACCTCCGTCCACAGACGCTCGCCCTCTGCCCGAGCGCGCCGCCGGGCGCGGCCGCTCTGGAGGACCAAGACGGCCAGGCCCTCGAGGACGTCGACGAGGTCCTCGGGCACGTAGCCTGTTCGGGCCGCTTGCGCCAGCCTCAGGAGGCGGGGCCGTTGGGGTCCGGCCATGACTTCGGCCAGAGCCCAGGCCTCTTCAGCCACCAGTCCAGCCTCGTCCTCGTTGAGTTCCAAGCCCGTCGGGGACGGACGCTCACCGCTCATAATCACCTCCGGCGACCCGCATCGCTTCGGTCTCGGGATGGGCCTCTTTCAGGATGGCGTGGGCTTCATGTTCGAATCCACCCGTCTCGATGGGGCAGTGGATGCCGCATTCCTTGGGTGCGCCTTGCTCCCACCACCACCGACCGGCCCGGTCGTCCTCGCCGGGTTGAATCGGTCGGGTGCAGGGTTCACAGCCGATGCTCGTATAGCCTTGGGCATACAGCGGATGGACCGGCACGCTGCGCTGCTCCAGATACTCCCAGACTTCCTCCTGGGTCCAGTCGGCCAAGGGATTGACTTTCACGATACCGCCGTGGTCGTGGTCCAGCTCGACCTTCCGGATGTTCGCCCGGGAGGCCCACTGCTCCCGTCGTAAGCCCGTGATCCAGGCATCGAGGCCTTCGAGGACCCGAACCAGGGGCCGTACCTTACGGACCTGGCAGCAGAGGAGGCGCAGGGGGACAGACCGGTAAAACAGGTTGACACCGTGCCGCCGGACCATCGCCTCGACCTCTCGGTAGTCGGGGAACAGGACCTCGAAGCGGGCTTGGGGGTAACGTGCCCGTACTTGGTCTATAAAGGCGTAGGTCGCTT
>JANXAA010000384.1 GCA_025061865.1 Acidobacteriota bacterium
GGTCGCGACGCCGTGAACATGACTTACCCGACTTACGAGGAGACCTTCATCCAGGCCTTGGGGCCTCGGCTTCATGAGGTCGTCCTGCAGGAGTTCGAGCGACGAGGCATCGCCGGCTTCCTGCGGTATGTCGTCGACCGGGTCGAGCCCGGATCGGTCGTGTATCGTAACGGCGAGCGTCGGCCGTACGACCTGCTGATCTCGTTCCCGCCCTATATCGCCTCCACGCCCTTCCCGGGCCTGCCGACGGACGAACGGGGGTTCCTACGGACCCGGCTGGAAACCCGACAGGTCGTGGACCATCCGAACATTTACGCCGTCGGCGACGCCGGCGACTTCCCCGTCAAGCAGGCCTTCTTAGCCCTCCTGCAGGCGGACGCCGCCGCCGAGCATATCGCCGCTGAAGTCTTGGGCCGGGCGCCTGGGGGCCTCTTTGAGCCGACCAGCATGTGTGTCATGGAGCAGTTGGACAAGGCGACCTTCGCCCAAGTACCTTTGCGCCTGACGGGGCAACCCGATAAACCCGTCGAGGTTCGGCCGGAGGCCCTCGTCCTGTATCGGGTCGGTTCCTCGGCGGCCTGGCGGCTAGGCAAGAAGCTTTTAGGCGTTTACTTGCCATGGCGGTTTCGGAATGGGAAGCCCTTCCATGCAGGGCCGCCCTGGAAGGCGATGGAGGTGGGCCTCAAGCTCATGAGCCGAGTCTTAGCCCGCTAAGGGCTTAGGAGATTTTTAGCCGGCTCAGTGCATGGGTTCCCAGCTTGGAGAATCTCCAGGCCTGGGACCCCTTCAAGTCCCTACCCCGACCTTGTCTCCCAGTTCATCGAACGACTGGAATGGTGGCACAGGCCTCAGGCCTACGCGTTCATAGGTCTTCCGGCCTGCGGACGAAGGGCCACGAATCAGGTCTTGTCCCCGATAGACTTGCTGGGTACCCTTGCCCCTGGGGGAAGACAGAGTGGGCAGTAGGCTACAAATTTAGGTAAGATAGGTAAGTTGGAACGCTATAGACCCATCCGGTTCATCCGGCTACTCCCTGCCAAAGATGAGGAGGTCGCGGAAGCCAGGGTAGGTCTTGAGGCTGGGGCCTTTTTTACTGGGACCCGACGACCGGGACGTGGTGCCTATCTAGTTCCGCATCTTGCTTTCTCTATCGACTGCTTGCGGGAGGTGGACCCATGAGAGTCGTGTTCGTGTGGCTTCACGTCGTGGCGGCGGCTGTATGGCTTGGGAGCCTGATCTTTCTGGCCCTGGGGGTCCTCCCTGTCCTGCGGCGACCCGAATATCGAACCGTCTACGGACCCATCGTGCATGCCGTCGGCCTTCGATCCCGGTGGATCGGATGGGTGGCCCTGGCTGTCCTGGTCTTGACGGGCTTGCACAACCTGGCCGCCCTGGGATTTGGATGGTCGCACGTCGTCTCGGGCCAGATATGGGCGGGGCCCTTCGGTCGGGCCTTGGCCTGGAAGTTGGTCTGGGTCGGGGTCATCATCGGGCTAAACCTCGTCCATGACCTATGGCTGGGGCCCCGGGTGACCCGTCGATGGCAGGCGAATCCCGACGACCCGTCCCTCCGATGGGTTCGGCGGGCGGCCGCCTGGCTCGGGCGTCTGGTCGTGCTCCTGACCCTTGTCGTGTTTTATCTGGCCGTGATGCTGCGGCGTGGAGGTCTTTCGTGAAACCGACTTCGGCCAGTCCTGGAACCGTCTATCCTGGCGGAGTGGGCAGGGGCGCCGGATAGTGTTAAGGGCTAAGGTCTACGCTGAATAGGGGTCCCCCGATTCTCGGTAACCTTTGGCTCGTCGAAGGCCTCTAAATTCTATGAAGTTGACCCTGAGGGGTTCGCGTAGGGCAGGCAGAGTCGGTCTTCTCTATCTCTGCCGTCCGCATCCTGCATCTCGTACCTTTATCTGGGGAAGTCAGCCATGACGTGTAACGTCGGCGGTGTGGAACGGACGATTCGGATCCTCGTCGGCGTCGGGCTTCTCTTGTTGGCCTTTCTGGCCCTGGAAGGGACGGCCCGGTGGGTCGTGGGCGTCATCGCTGTGGTGCCGCTTGCGACGGGCATTGCAAAGTTCTGTCCCCTATGGTCTCTGCTGGGCATCAACACATGCCGGGTGAAGACTTAAGAATTCGGTGCCAGGTGTGGGATGTTCGGTATTCGGTATGCAGTTTCTGGAAAAGGGACATCCCACACCTACTGGACGTTTCAAAGGGTGGGGTCAAAAGGGTTGGGAAAGGGCGGGTTTTCCCTAACCCCTGACCCCACGAATATGGCCGTCCTGCATGCCTTCGATGGATGGTCCGACCGACCTTTGGGCCGGTCGGCTTACGGCGTTGAGGTCCGCTGTCTTCAACGCCTGCAGCCGTCGTTCCGGTAGGGCCGGGAGGGTCGGTATTCTTG
>JANXAA010000385.1 GCA_025061865.1 Acidobacteriota bacterium
CTCTGAGGGGTATGTCAAGTCGGTGGGATCTCAAGGTGTGTCAGGGGCCCGGTTTCGGGCCCCAGGGTAGGAGCCCACGCCGTAGATGATACGATTCTTCTTCGGAGACGCCGGTATGACGGCTGGCGTCTTGGCCACCGGTAGGACCGCCGGTGTTCTACGGCGCCAGACGGGGCTTACGTCCTACTCTAAAAATCCCAGCGGCTTTTGACAGGTGGAGGGCAGGAGATTAAATTAGTAGGAACCTGAGCGTGGTGTAGTCACTCTCTCCGGGAGCCCCCTTCATTTCAGCCTGCCTATCTTTTCCCCGCCGAGGCATATATGGTCGAGACTGCCATCATAACCCTGCGAGAGGGTCTGGAGGCAGCCCTTATCGTGACCATCATTTTGACGGTCCTCCGCCAACGGGGTCGGACGGAACTTCAACCCTGGGTCCTGGCGGGCCTGCTGAGCGCAACGGCCTTGGCCGTCGGCGGCGTCTTTTGGATTCCCGAGCTTCTTAGCCGCTGGCGGGTCAACGAAGAGGCCTACGAGGGAGCGCTGTATTTGATCGGCTCCCTGTTAGTAGGTTCCTTCCTAGTATGGCTCTACCGGCATCGGGGGTGGGCGTCGGGCGTTCGAGAGGCGGCCCAGCGGCGGTTGGCCCGTCGAAGCGCGGGCCCGGCTTTGATGGTCTTGACCTTCCTGATGGTCTTCCGAGAGGCCGTAGAGACCCTGGTCTTCGTGGCGGCTATCAGTTTTTCGACGGCCTGGCTGTTGCAGGTCTTCGGTTTCTTGGTCGGCCTGGTCCTGGCTGTTGTGTTCGGCTGGGCTTTCTACCGGGGGAGCCGTTGGGTCCCCCTTCCCCAAATCTTTCGGCTGAGCCTGATCGTCTTAGCGATTCTGACGGTCCAGTTTCTCGTGACGGGCATTCACGAGTGGGTCGAAGCGGAGATCTTGCCAGGCGGTCCGACCGAGATGGCGATTATTGGACCGATCGTCAACAATCAAATGATCATCTTCACAGTTCTTCTGGGCGTCGTAGCGTTGTTCATGGTAGCGAGTCGTTCGAAGCCAGAGACCCTGACGGTCGTCGACGATCCCATACCGGGTCAGGACGCGGCGGTCGTCCGGCGGCGTCAAGAGTCCCGGTGGCGGCAGTACCGGCGGTGGCGTTGGGTTTTCATCGGGACGACGGCCGTCGCTACCTTCAGCCTGACCGGCTTTTATCTTTACACGAAGGCGCCTCCGATGGAGCCGGCCCAGCCGCTGACGGCGCAGGGCGACTGGGTCGTGATCCCCATCGAGCGGATTCCGATTCGGCGACTCGAATTTTTCGGCGTGACTGTCGGAGATACGCAGCTACGGCTTCTGGCCGTCCGGTTGGACGAGACGACGGTCCGCGTGGCCCTGGATGCCTGCGTGTTGTGTGGTCCGAAGGGCTACTACCAGCGGGGCCAGCAAGTGTACTGTCGGCACTGTGCAGCCCCTTTAGTCTTCGAGACGATCGGGATTCCCGGCGGGTGCAACCCGATTCCGGTCTCCTTCGAGGTCCGAGGTGCTGAGGTCTGGGTTCGCCTAAGGGACATTCAGGGGGCCATCCCAGAGAAATGGAAGACAGGATAGAGCGGTAGGACAGCTGGTAGGTCCGCGGAGGATCGGAGCCTATTGCGTGGCGACCAATCGCCAATGCATCCCCATCGAAGATCCGGAGAGTCATCCTTGGGACCTGCCATCCGGGCGTGGCCGGTGACGGCCCCATAAGGTCCCACGGGCCTATTGCTTTACTGCCTTATTGCCTTATCACCGGGTCGGCTGGTGAACGGAGCCATGCTGGGACGCATCTTGTGGCGCAACATTTGGCGTCGGAAGGGCCGTAAGGTCCTGGTCTGGTCGATCATGACCGTCAGCGCCCTGTTGGTCTCGGCCCTTATGACGGCGGCCGTGGGATACGAACGGACGCTGGGGCAGCGGCTTCAGCGGCTGGGTCCCAATCTGGTCGTCGTCCCGGAGGCTGCGACGGGCGTGATGGCGTTCCGACTGGGGGACTGGCGGGCTATGATGAACATCTTTTGGCGAAATAATTTAGTGGCCGTCGTACCCGTGTACTACACGGCCTGGTGGTCGGAAGACCGGGGTGAGAAGTGGCCGGTCATACTCACGTTTCTGAATCCTGTAGGGCCGAAAGACCTTGCGTCCCTACAGCCTCCAGAAGGCCGCCTCGTGGCCTTCGACTGGCGGGACCTATCGGACGGATGGCAGATCGCGGGCCGGTGGCCGGCGTCGCCGTCCGAGGTGCTGGTCGGCGCCCGGTGGGCCCGGTCTCGGGGTGTACGGCTTGGGGACACGGTCGTCCTGCGGACTGAGTCGGGGCAGGTCGTACGTCTTCAGGTAGCGGGCATCGTGGAGACGCAGGGTCGG
>JANXAA010000386.1 GCA_025061865.1 Acidobacteriota bacterium
GGGGGAAGTACTCCCGATGGAGCTGGACCTGCCGGTGGTAGCCCCGACGGTCGAGGGCTCCCATCCAGCGGTCCCAGGCCTCGAGCCACTCGGCCCACCGCTCGACGAGTCGGACCAGGACGGGCAGGGCCGCTTGCTTGAGGGCCGTCGAGCGGGCCGAGATCCAACCAGGTAGACTGAATTCGCCCGATAAGTGGTGCAGGTAGCGACGAAAGGCCATGTCCAGCGTCTGACGACCGTCTCCGTAAGACGCCTGGAGGGCTGCTTCGATAGCCGCCTGATACAGGCCGGGCCGGATATGGACCGCATGGAAGCGGATGACCGGGACGACTCGTTCGTCGTCGACCCGGACGAGGCCAACCGGCTGACGGTTCGCTGTCACGCCCTCGGGCAGGTCCGGTCGGACGGGCCGGGACTGAGCGTCCAGACTGGCGACCGTCAGAGTTTCCTTGAGGTCGTGGTCCTCGTCGAGGACCCAGAAAGCGGCCCCGACAGACTCCTGACGAGCCCGCCAGTATTCAGCCAAACGGACGGCCGTGACAATCTTGTAAAGGGTAAATAGGGGTCCGCCCAGGAGGCCCGGTTGTTGACCCGTGATGACGAGGCCTGCCGTCGGCTCGACGGCCAGACCCGCCGATGGGTCCCACGGCTGAACCCAGGCCGGCCAGTCGGCCCGGTGGGGCAAGCGTTGAAAGAACGCCCACCGGACCTCCATCTGCCTTCGATGGACGTCGGCGTCCAAGGGGGGCCAGGGGAACCAGTCTCGGAGGCGTTCGAAGCGATACAGGTAGTCTCGGAAGAGGTCTGTCATCGGCAATCGATCCCAAGAAATCGTCTGGACGTGCATGGCGTCTCCACGCATAGAAAGTCTCCCGTCTTGGCTCTTTAATCCAGCGGCGCCCGATCCCATAGCCTATATCTTGCACCTTGGGTCTCGGATCTTATATGATCCTAAGGTCCTGTCTTCATCTTGGAAAGGAACTCGCGATGCCGACGTGGGCGGTCCTGACATTTGTGTTTGTTATTCTTGCGACTTCAACCTTTTTTATGTTCGTCAACCGCGGGCTGGGACCTCGCTCACGAGTGACCGCCGTTAAGCGGGAGCTCTTTGAATGCGGGGTCCCCGCGACGGTCCCGCCGCCGACGCAGTACCCTGTATACTTCTATCGGCTGGCCGTCGTGTTTGTAATCTTGGACGTCGAGCTGGCTTTCTTCCTACCCTGGGCCGTCTTGGCCCGGCCCCTGGGCTGGCCGGGTCTGGTCCTGATGGGGGTCTATGCCGGCACGCTCGCCGTGGGCCTATTATATTTCTGGCGACACGGTGGCCTTGTCTTCTGGGAACAGCCGGTTGCAGGCTCTGTGGGCACTGGGGTCCCCATTCAAAAGCCTGCATATGCAACAGAGCGGAGGGGTCACTCTCTCGTGAGCAGTCAAACGGAGTCCTGATATGGGCTGATGGTCCAGCCTTAGCAAGCAGGGTCAGGACGTGGGGGAGACAGACCGGAATATCGACAGAGACGCGATTCAAAGTCTGACAAGCCTGTCGGAGGTAAGACGGATGATTCGTTACGGTCCAGACGGCGGGTTTATTACGACTCGCTTAAAAGACTTCATCGGTTGGTCCCGAAAGTTTTCACTGTTTCAATATCCCTTCGTGACCGCCTGTTGCGGAATGGAGTATATGGCTGTGGCATCGGCCCACTATGACATTGACCGCTTTGGAGCCGCCCTGCCGCGATTTTCCCCTAGGCAGGCTGACCTGCTGATGGTTGTCGGGACGATCAGCCATAAGATGGCACCGGTCCTGAAGCGGGTCTATGACCAAATGACCGAGCCCAAGTGGGTCATTGCTTTCGGAGTCTGTGCGACCAGCGGCGGTTTCTACGAGAACTATGCGACGCTGCAGGGGATCGACCTTGTCATTCCCGTAGACGTCTATATTCCTGGCTGTCCGCCTCGACCTGAGATGGTCCTCGACGGCATCATGAAACTTCAAGAGAAAATCCAGCGCCAGGGCTATCATATCCGCTCCCTGGAGCCGGAGGCCGCTGGATGACAGTCGAGACGTGGATCTCTCTGATCGCGCTTGTTCTTGTGCTCCTCAGCTACACGGTGACGTCCACGCTGACGGGCGACCTGGCGCTCCTCTTGACGGCGCTGGCGCTTAATGGGTGGGCCGGTTGGCGCGTCGGCCGAGTCCAATGGACTCGCTGGACGCAACGACGGCTTCTCCGTCAACTCGCCCGCTCACAGGACCTGAGGCTGACAGGCCGGCGGCTCCTGCGAGACTTACGGCGACTTCACGAGACGGCTCAGGTCAGCCGTTCAGAGGTCGTGGAAACCCTGCGAGCGATCGTCTACGAACAGGCTGAGCCCCGTCGGGCCATGATG
>JANXAA010000387.1 GCA_025061865.1 Acidobacteriota bacterium
GAAACTGTCCCAAATCAAGAAGGACCTCTTCCAGCGGGCGGTCGTCCGGGCCCACCCTCGGGTCATCGAACTCCTTCGGGGACCCTACCGGGAACAATTGCGGTTGATATGCCGCCAGATCCGGGCCGAGGTCGAACTCCGGGAAGACGCCCACCTCTCGTGGGAGTCTTATGACTTGACGTTTCATTGATCGTTCAGGTAGGCAGGTAGGGAACGATACGCGGCCGGGAATTCGTTCCGGCTTACGATTCAAACTGGGGCCTGGACCTTAGGACCCTCGTCATCCCCGAGGCCTGCAGGCCAAAGGGGCCTTCACCTCTCAAGCCTTCTACTTGTCTACCGGCCTATCTGCCGACCTGTCCATCTGCCTGTCCTGCCCACTGCCCATGTCCTCAGCGATGGCGGAACGACCATACTGCGTGGCCGGTATTGACCCCCATAAGGACTTTATCGCCGTGGCCGTCCTGGCGCCCGACCGGGTCATTCGGGTCGGCGTGATTCGGTGCGAACCCTTCGTCTACCTGCGGCGGCGGCTGGAGCGCATCCTGACTGACGTCTGTTACGTCGCCATCGAATGGCCTTACTTAGGGAAGAGTCCTCACAGCTATGCGACAGTCCTGGAGACGGCGGCAACCGTCCGGACACTCGTACGCCTGAGAGGAATCCCGAGTGTGCGCGTCCGGGGGAGCCAGTGGATGCGCCTTCTGAAGGCTCGACATCGGACGCGAGCCTACCTCAAGCAGGCGGCTCGGCGCCTGGCTCGGCAAGTGACCCGGCGGAGCCTGACGTCAGACCAGAGCGACGCTGTCTGTATTGGCCTCTGGCTCCTGGACCGCCTGGTCGTCCACGGCCGCCTGGACCCCCCCGTCCCCCTCCTGGAGCGTACGAACCTGGGGACCCAGTAGGGCCCTTCGACCCTGCGGGAATCCAGACTCTGGCAATTTAGGAGCGGAGCCGTTGGGCCACTCGGCAATCCGGCGACTCGAGGACCTGGGAATGGGGGGATGGGCTAATAGCATGACCGAGTTGCCGAATTGGCGCTTGGCCTTGGAAACCTTAGCCCGCCGATTTCCACGCCCATCGACGCCTCGGGACGACCCCCTGGCCTTTGCGTACCGGTATGACGACCCTCAGGACCGGACGGTCGTCGCCTATCTCGCCAGCTTTCTGGCCTTCGGCCACGTACGCGCTATCTACCGGGCCGTCGAGTCTCTTCTTGACCGACTGGGCTCCCGACCGAGTCGGGCCCTCATCGAAGCTTCTCCAGCCGACTTGCGCCGGTGGGTCCACGGATGGCGTTATCGCTTTATCCCAGCTGAAGCCCTTTATGGGCTATTGGCCTGGATTCGGGACCGGGTCGAGCGATGGGGGTCCCTGGAAGCGTACTTTCGGGCGCAGGTCGAGAGATCCGCCTCGCTCCGAGATTTGGCCGAGGCCCACGGTCAGGCCGGGCGCCGATTCTTCCGGTGCCACGTCCCGGACGTCCCGCCGGTAAAGGCCCGGTTTCTCTTCCCGGTCCCGCCCCAGAGTGCATGCAAGCGCCTGGCCCTGTTCATCCGGTGGGTGACCCGGCGGGCACCGCCCGACTTAGGGCTGTGGGATTTCTGGCCCCGGCCTTGGGTGTTCGTCCCAATCGATACCCACCTGGCTTTCTTGTCTCGCCTGTGGGGCTGGACCGACCGGCGTGCCACCGACTGGGTCTTCATGGAACAGGTCGCTTCCATCCTGACTGCCTTATGTCCGGAAGACCCCCTTCGGTACGATTACGCCATCACCCACCTGGGGATCAGCCGTCTCTGTCATCGGCGGCCCGAGCTTCGGCAGTGTGGGGTGTGTCCTATGCGGAATGTCTGCCCCTATCCGACTCGTAGCGGGTGACTGGACGATAGGACCCCACACTGAAAATCATGTTTTATCCTCCCCTTATCCCTGCGCCAAGCGCCGGCGGGCGTCGGCCAGCATCTTGTGGACTCTCCCGTCGAGGGGGTCCAAGGTCGCTAGCCGTTCGAGGTACCGGGCCGCCCGAAGAAACTGGCCGTTTTGGTAAAGCAGGACAGCCAGATGGAACATGTACTGAACGTTGTCTGGCTCGAGTTCTACGGCCTTCGTATAGGCCTGAGCGGCTCGGGCATGAAGCCGAGGATGCTTTTCGTACACGGTCCCGAGCAAAAAGTGAAGTTCGGCGTCATTCGGTTGGAACTGGATGGCCTTTTCCAGGGCCTGGGCGGCCTGCCAGTTCTCGCCGGAGCGGATGTAATCCAAGGCCTGAAGCCGCAGAAAGTGGGCGATCTCTTGCGGCGTCTTCGGGATCGACCGGAGCGGCGGGGTGCCAGGCAAGTCGGCTTGAGCTGGTCCAGCCCCGCTCGCATCTTGATCTTTCAGTT
>JANXAA010000388.1 GCA_025061865.1 Acidobacteriota bacterium
GGTCTAGCCGATTCCGCCAAGATACGGGCTCCAGGCCCCGCTCGCTAAAGCGGGGTCGTCAAGATGCAAGATAGGCGCTGCGTGTCGGTTCTTTCCAAGAATCCACCGCCCAGTCCCTAACCGGATTCGACGGCCGGGAGGGTCACGATGAACTCGGTCCCGGCCCCGAGGGTCGAGCGGACCTGAACCTGGCCGCCGTGACGGAGGACGATGTGTTTGACGATGCTGAGGCCCAAGCCCGAGCCAGGCACGCCCATCTGGACGGCCCAGCGACCCCGAAAGAATCGGTCGAAGATACGGGCCTGCTCGTCAGGGGGAATGCCGGGACCCTCGTCCCGGACGGTCAGGACAGCCTGGCTGTCCTGACGGACGAGGCGGACCCATACTTGCTGGCCGTGCATGGAAAACTTCAGGGCATTGTCCAGAAGATTCACGCAGAGGGTTTCGACCCACTGGGGCCACCCCCGAATGTAAACATCCGAAGCAATGTCCGCTTGGACGGTGACGTGCTTAGACCGATAGGACGTTTCGAGGTCTCGGACGACACGTCGGAGGACTTCTGAAAGGGACACGACCTGGGGGGCCTCGGTCAGCTCGGACCGCTCTGTTTGATAAAGGGCCTCGACCCGCTCGACAAACTGCTGAAGCCGCTGGACCTGTCGTTGGATGATGTCGACGACCTCGGCCCATTCGGGCGGGCTCGGATGCTGGCGGAGGAGTTCGACGGCCTGCGTAAGGGTCGTCACGGGCGTCCGCAGGTCATGGGTCAGTTGGGCGATAATCTCAGCCTTATACTGGGAAAAGCGAATCTCGGCCGATCGGTCCACGATGAGGAGGGCGACCTGCGGAGGGTCCGTCCGGAGGACCCAAGCCGTGACCTCATAAGTATTTCGGTCCTCGGAGCGGTCCCATCGCCATTGGGCGTTCTCGGGATTCTTCAGGAGACGCTGGAGGCGTTCCTGCATGAAGGCGTCAAAGTCGGCCATCCAGTAGTATACAGGCCCCGTCGTATCCGATGGCGCCGGCAGGCCCAAGATTTGTTGGGCGGCCGGGTTCCAAAACGTCAGACGGCCCTCGGCATCGACGATTAAGAAGGGGGTCCCGAGGTGACGGAAAATCGCCTGCATCGCTTCCAAGGAGTCGGCCAGTTGCCGGGCTCGACCCTGAAGGGAAGCGACCTGGTCCCGCATGGCGTGGTAAAGAGAATGCAGGGTCGGGAACAGGGGACCCAAGCGCTGAGGGACGGGACGGACTTTGTGAAGAAGATCCCGCAAAATCCAACGGGCATAATATCGGTACAGAAGCACGCCGCCGACGACGCCGATGAGGAGCCCGATCCACACCATCATGGAGAAACCTTAATGCAAGGTCCCGGGTGTCAAGTCCCAGAGAAGAAGGGCCATGGCCCCAGACCTGTCTCGGCCGTGGGTAGCTCCGCATTACGAAACGCGACCCCTTAAGCGCCTTGTACGGGCCTACGCTCTCCCGGGTCTCTAGGGTCTTGGACCCGGGGCTAACTCCCCGGAAACCGACACTGGCCAACCAGGACCCGATCCCACATCTTGCATCTCGCATCTTGTATCTTGTATCCTGCTTCCGACGACCCCGCACCGACGAGCGGGCTGGGTCCTGTATTTATCATGTTATCTCCCGAGGCCGCGCGCAATGGTGGACATCGCTCGGGTCCGACGCAAGGCACGAGCCCAGAAAGCCACCCCCCGACCGGCATCGCCAGAATCTACAGGGGTAGAGCGCAAGCCCCGGTCTGCGCCGATAGCGGCGGGTCCGCCGAAAGCAGAGGCCCCGACACCGTCTGAGACGCCACCCACAGCCCCGCCGACGGCGTTGGCAGAAGTGGCAGCCCCGGCCTCACCAGTGGCCGAGCCGGTTCTCCAAGAAGGCCTGCCGATGCCCCTGGAGAGGCCACCCGCCTCACCAGCTCAAATTCTGACCCGCTTGCTGAAAGGCGTCCCGGCCTTAGGCCGCGGTCCGGCTCGTCCGATGGCCGAGCCGGTCGAGCCGACGGAGGGCCTTTTGGTGTTCTCGTTAGCCGGGGAGTGGTATGCCGTCCCCCTCGATCAGGTTCGATACATTTGGTCCATCCGGTGGGTTCAGTCCGTCGAGGGGAAGACCGCTACCCCTACGGAATCCCTTGAGGTATTCACCCACGTCCCGGGAGCCCCCCCGGAGGTCCGGGGGATCATGAGCCTCCGGGGGCGCATGGTCACGGTCTATGACACGTACCGTCGGTTAGGTCTTGCGGCATCGGACACGACCCGCCTGTGGGTCCTGGTCTTACAAGACGGGGACGACCGAGTCGGACTCCTCATTGAGCGTCGGGCCTACGTATACCACGTGTCGCCAGAGGCCATCCTACCGCC
>JANXAA010000389.1 GCA_025061865.1 Acidobacteriota bacterium
CCCATCGCTGGAAACGAGGACGCCGTTCAGCTCACCGGCCGAGAAGTCCTCCTGGCGGGTATCGACCCAGACCTTCGGTCGGGCCGCCATGAGGCTGAGGGGAAATAGACCGAGGAGGACAGTCCCTCCCAGGAAGATGGCACATGGGGCGCTCTTCGCGAATCGTCGCATCGTCTCAATTGCCTCCGCCGGGGGATGTCGGGAGTGCGACTGGCCGGGGCTGGGTCGGCGCCCGGACGACGATAGGAAATCGCTCAAGGCCCTCAACGATGTAAGGCACATCGACCCGTTGGTCCAAGACGATCTCGTAAGGGACCGTGGCGGTCCGGCCTTGCGTACCCCGGGACTGAAGCTGGCTGTAGACCTGGAGAGGCAGGTTGCGCAGGAGCTGAGTCCCGCTGATGACCGTCGGGTTCCATCGGACCAGACGGACGTAAAGGCCGTCGTTGGGCCGTAACTGCCGAAGCATGTTCAGGATATCGCTCAAGCTGGAAAATTCCAGGAACCGGTACAGACCCGCCGCGTCGAGCTGATTCAGCGTCTGGGCGCCGCCGACGTACAGCCAGTATGTCCCGGGCGCCAACTCGTCCGGCAGGCGGACCGTCGCCGCCTGGACGATGGGCTCGGCCTGGCGGGGAACGACCGTCATTTGTAAGGGGAGTTCATCGCCCGGGGCTAGGTCTTGCGATAATAGACGAACTTCTGTCAGACGGGCTTGGATAGACCGACGCGACTGCTGGAGGGTGATCTCGACAGCCGAGATGCGGACGCTCTCAAAGGGATTGTTCCAGACGAAAGTCAAAAGGCCAGCGATGAATTGGGGGACCTGCTGAGTCGTCGCCGACATGCCAGCGAAGACGTTCCGGACCTCGAGGGGTCGTCTGCCGTCCAGGCTGAGTTTTATCTGGAGGCGTACATGGCCGTCATGAATGCCCAGGGGCGACAGTAGGAGGTTGACCATCGAGAGCTGACCGACCAGGAAGGGGGCGATCCAGGGATGCCGGATCGTTTCATACCGGAAGGTCTGGGACTGATGCTCACTCTGGACCGTGACCTGGACCCGCGTCCCGTCGGGGAGGGGTCCGACCCGACCGCCGACGCCCGTCCAGACGTCCACGTCCAAGACACCCAGGGGGCGACCCAACTCGGCGATGACGTGGGAGCTTTGATAGCTGGGGAGGACGGTGACCACGCGGGCTTGATAGAGGGGAAAGTCGATCCGGCCCAGGTTGAGCATTTGATGGCCGAAGGCATAAATGCGGTCCCGTTCGATAGCCGTCAGCGTGCCGATGTATGCCAGCTGGAGGTCACCCGTCACGAGCGGGATGGCGATGCTGGTGCCCGGCGTCAGGGGTTCGTCCGGGGTCGGCCGGGCATCCTTCCGAGCGGGGTCAGGCCCCGTGAGAGTCCCCGTGACAGATAAGCCGAGGGCCTGCCGCCACACGGGGTCCCCAGCCCAGACACCGGGCAGGGGGGTCCACCCGCGGACAGCGGTCTTGGAGGGACCCTGGAAAAGCTGTCGGACTTGGTCCTGGTATTGGCGGTACCAGAGGTCCAAGGCTTCGCCCTGCAGGAGCAGGGCGTTCCCCAAGTCCGACCACTGGACGTCGGCCGTCGGGTTCGGAGTCGTCGGGCCGGGTAGGCTCAAGGCCGTCGTCTGAAGCTTTTGCATGGAAGCGAAGGGGACGACGCCCGCGATGGGCTCCTTCGAGAAGGCCCATGCGTAGGCTACAGCGCCGAGTAGGCGGCCCTGGACGTAAACGGGGCTCCCGCTCATGCCGGCGAAGACACCCGAGCTCACCAACTCGGGCGCGTCGATCTTCACGATGATGACGTCCAAACCGGGCAGGACATTCGAGAGGCGGCCCAGGACCTCGACGTCGAAACGGATTGTCCGGTTCCCCCCGACAGTCGTCTGGCCCTCGCCCCGCATGCCGGGCCGGATGTCTTCGACGGGCCAGTAATCCATGGCATAGGGCGTCGGAGGATTCCACACCCCGACGGCTAGCAGGGTCAGGCCGGCCCAATGACTGACCCGAAGGCATCGGCACCCCTGGACCAGGCCCAGGAGTAAGGCAGCCCCGGTGGCATTGGCCGTCCAATCCAAGAAGGACATCGACCGGTAGGGAACCCACGCCTGTAGGACCTCCGTCAGGGCCCCGACCGTACTGGCGGCGACCCAGGCCCATCCGGCTGCACGGGCCTGGGGCCAGTGCCCGCGGACCCATCGGAAAGCCGTCCAAGCGACCCATCCATACAGGAGGGCATGGTAGAGCTTATCCTCGGCCGGTACCTGTAAAGGCTGAGCCTGCACCGGGAGGACCGCCAGCGCCACCGTCCCGAGGACCGTCGCCCACCAGACGCCGTCGATTCG
>JANXAA010000038.1 GCA_025061865.1 Acidobacteriota bacterium
CCAGGGCCGACCCGTTCCAGGGTTGACGGTACCATATCAAGGCCATGGCCCAGCCTGGTAAGACAGCCAGACTTCGGGGCCACCGGTCCAGCCGAAGGGCTTTCAGGTAAACGCCCCACCGGCTCCGGTAATCGATTCGGGATGACTCCACCGGGCGTATACTTCCAGGGAGTCTCGAAGGTTGACCGGAAAGACCCATCGCCGACACCCCTCCGGGAGCCACGATACAGGCTGGCCCCCGTGCAAACGACTCAAAAGGAAGTCCAGACTGAAAAACCAGCAGTAGCGCCGCCGCGCCACGATCTGCCCGCCGAAGCGCTCGATCAGGACACTGAGGGACCGATTCGAAAAGAAATGCACGTGTCCAGGCCGGTAATGCCACCAGCGTCGCCCCAGAAGTCGGGCCGCCACGCTCGCCACGTCGGGCGTCACGATGCAGACGACACCCCCCGGCCGGAGATGCTGAAGGGCCTTGGCCAGAAAGTGATCCGGCTCCGACACGTGCTCGATCACATCCAACAACGTGATGACATCAAAGGCATGAGCCGGTCCGGCCCACGTTTCCAGTCGAGCCGTCTCCACAGGGACTCCCCGCCGCCGGGCTGCTTCGGCCATCGCTCGGCTCGGTTCGATACCGTAAGCCTCCCAGCCGGCCTGCCGGGCCGCCTCGACCAAGACGCCCAAGGCGGCCCCGACGTCCAGCAAACGACCGGGCCGCAAACCCAACCGACCCATCAGGAACTTTAAGATTCGCTCGAAGTTCCGCCGTCGGAAGGCCGCCTCGGCCATGTACGTCGGGTCTTCGACCGCTTCATAGAACCGGCTGAGGAGCTCCGCCGGAGGCATCGGATGGGCTGTTACCATGCCACACCGGCGACAGCGGTGTAGGGACCAGCAACGCCCGTATTGAGCATCCGTAATCCGGAAGTCGTCCGGTCGGAGGTCTACCCATTGAAGATCCCCCTCCCGGAAGGGAACCAGCCCGCCGACAGTTCCACACGCTGGGCAAGGTCGCGTCTCGTCAGCGCCCAAAAGTTCGCGGCAGGTCTCGCCCTTACCCGAGACCCGGTCCCGATCCAGCTCATTTTTCATTAAAAATCTCATATAAGGGGCATTTTGTGGTGTATAATTATAGATGGATTCAGCCGCTATGTCAATAGGGAGTGGGTTTGACTCGGACGATTATTTACAGGAAAATATCCCTGACTCGGGCTGTCCATCCCAGGGCCCCCGAGTAGGTCGCACGGTAGCCTATCCTTAAGGGAGGGTCCCAATGACTTTAGCAGACTTACGGCCGCGACGCAAGCGGGGACGTCCCCCGAAGTTTGGACGCCCAGCCCGGGCCGTCACGGTGACGCTTCCCTTGGACGTCATCGACAAGCTCCGGGCCATTCACACGGACTTATCCCGGGCGATCGTCGATTTGGTCGAGCATCAATGGCATGAAGAGGATCCCCGTCAAGTGTGCACTCGGGAGGTGTTGCCAGGCCAGTATTTGATCTTGGTCCCCTACCTCGAGACCCTGACTCAAGTAGCCGGCGTTCGTCTGTTTCCTGTATCGACGGGCCGATATCTTGTCGTCATCCCGGCTCGGGGTCGGACCCATGACCTCGAGCTGAGTCTACGGGATATGTTGGAGGCCGGGACTGTACCGGCCCATGAGAAATCGGCCCTCGAGGACCTGGTCCGATTACTGGCCCGATACCGGCGGCAGTTGAGCATCGCCGAGGAGTCCTTTCTCATTATCTTGCAGGAACGACCTGGCTGAGGGGCAGATGGGCAGGTGAGCCGATGAGGAAGGGGCCTCCCGGGGGCTATCCTACCTGAGGGTTATCCCTACCTACCTATCTGTCCGACGAAGACCTCTTCCGTGAATCAAACCGTCTGTCCGGGGGTGTACGGTGGGGAGGGGCGGATGGTTTGGCCTCCGCTGGGCTTTCGGGTGTCTGCTGATGAGCCTCCCGGGGGGGGCCGTCGGTCGAATGCAATGGCCTGAAGCCGTCGGGAGTCTCCTGGCGGGCGGCCTCGGGAGCCTCGGCATTTTCTGGGCCGTCGAGTACTTGCGCCTCCGATGGCGGGAAGGCCGCCCCATCCGATGGCAGCAAGTGCCGGCCCAGGGCTGGGCAGACCAGCTTCCCTGGCTCCTCCTCCTTGTCCCCCTGGGGACGACCTTGGACGCTTGGACGCTCGATGACCTGCGCACGCGGCATGCTTGGGCCCTGGGGACAGCCGCCGGTCTTTACTTCGTCCTGGCGTGGGGACCAGCCGTCGCCCGTCGGCTGGCTCCCTACACGGGGTGTCTGCGTCCGTGGCACGTAGGTCTGGGATGCCTGGGCTTATATAGCCTGATGGCCTTTGAAGGCCTATTTCCGACGTTGGGCCTCACGGGCGACGAACCTCACTATCTCATCGTCACGCAATCCATCTTTGAGGACGGGGACGTTAATGTATACAACAACTATCAGGAGCAAACCTACCGACGGTTTTTGGGCCCTTCGGCGGGTCCCTTGGCGATTCACGCCTGGCCGGGGCGAGCGCCGAACACATGGTATTCCATCCATGCGCCGGGCTTGAGCGTCGGACTGGTACCGTTCTATGCGCTGGCGATAAAGACGGGGCTCCCTGTGGAAGCCGTCGCCCGGGGAGCCATGGCCCTGGTGGCGGCGTGGGCCATGGCGGGCCTTTGGGCCTTGCTCCGACAAATCGGATACTCACCGGGACAGGCGCTGGTCGGAACAGGCGTCGTGGGCCTATCGGTGCCTGGCTTCTTTCTGGCCTATCACCTGTACCCCGAGATGGTGGCCTTCGGGCTCATGGTCTGGGCTTTCCGATGGTGGTGGGCAGGCCCTTATCGTCCGACTCGGCTCCTCTGGGCCGGCGGAATGGTCGGTCTCCTGATTTGGTTGGGCTTGAAGTACGGGGCCGTTTTACTGATCTGGAGCCTTTTGAGTCTATGGCGGATGCGGCGGCCTGAACTCCGGCGGCCTATGATGACCTTTTTGATCCCTGTCATCGTGAGCCTGGGTCTCTACGAGGCCTGGGTCCTTGACCTATACGGCCAGGCGAATCCCTTAGCCTCTTATATGGGCGGAAACCGCCGGGAGGAAACGTGGGCCAACGTCCAGGGGCTTCTGAGAGATACAGGCCTGTGGCGGATTCGCGGGGAGACTCTCCTGAACTACTTCCTGGACCAGCGGGACGGTCTCCTGCTCCTAAGTCCTGTCTACGCGGGAGGCCTTTTGGGACTCGCGTATGGGTGTCTGCGAGGCCGAAATGTTTTCCGAGTAGCGGCCCTCCTGATGGCTGCCCACGTGGGCTTCTATGCGTTTTCGACCATCCGGGGTGGCTTCTCGCCCCCGGCCCGCCCCATCGCGTCCGTCGTGTGGGTCTTGGCCCTGGGCCTGCCGGTCGCCTGGGACCGTCTGGGACGGTGGGGACGAAACGCTCTCCTCATCGCCGGTACGTGGAGCGTCCTCCTGCCCTGGTGGATGGCCTCGATTCCCCCATCCATCTATCAGTCCACGAATCGGGACACGCCTGTCCGGGCGGGCTTGATCTTCGAATACTTGAGCAACCTATGGATATACCTCCCGGACTTTTTGCCTTCTTATCCAAAGGGCGTGACCGGCTCTTGGCTTCCCAACTATGTATGGGGCCTAAGTCTGACCGTCGTCGGGATCTTCATCCTGATCCGATGGGCTCGCTCGAGGACACCGGGGCTAAATGACGAGGATGGGCCGACCGTCGCGAGGTCGAGCCCGCTCGTTCGGCCCCTCTGGTGGGCCGCCGGCCTGGCTGTCGTCCTCCTAACATCGGCACAGCCCCGCATCGTTCCGGCTCTATATCGCTTCTTACCCCTGGGCGATGGGTCTATCGAGGTCGGCGTCCCACGGGACCGTTGCATTTCCCGATCCCTCTCGGCCCACGCCTGGCTCATCGCCTGCCCGCCCCGGCCTCGGTGGGACTTTCTCGTTCGGGTGCACCGTCGGCCCCCGTCTTCCGACCGGCCTGCGATAGTGGCCCACCTGGCTTGCCGCACGCCGGGTCGGTCCCTTCGGTATGACCTATTTTGGGGTGACCGCCGCCTGTCGACCGTCCAGGCCAATGAACAGGCTCGACGCTACGGACCCTTCCGACTGCACCCCCTGTATCCAGCCGAGGATACGGCTTGGGGTCGTATCCGTCTGCAGGCCCAGGACTCTGCAGCACTGGCATGTCGGAATATCCATCTGGTCCTCCAGGGTGTAACCACAGACGGAGTGGCCAACTATCGTCTCGATAGACAGGCGACTCAGTAGCCAGTAGGCAGTTGGATAGACCTAATACGGCTTTGTGTTAGGGGTGGGGGTCAGAGTCCAAGGAATCGACGAGGCGGTGAGGTCTAAGGCATTCGGCCTCGTCCCGCCATCAGGGCGTCACTCCCGTTCCTCTCCGCGCCAGCCGGGCCCCCGGACGACCCGGCCCGGCGTAGCGCCCGTCGGCTCTCCGCCTCGAAGGACCGGGACACCGTTGACGAACACGTGGAGGACGCCCGTCGCCAGCCGATGGGGGTCCTCATACGTGGCGTGGTCTTGGATGCGGGCGGGGTCGAAGACGACGACATCGGCGTAGTAACCGGCCTTTAGGAGACCCCGCCGGGGAATCCGCAGGTTTCGGGCCGGGAAGGACGTCAACCGCCGGATGGCCTCCTCTAGGGGGATGAGCTTTTCATCCCGTACGTATCTGCCCAACAGGCGGGCAAAATTGCCGTATGCCCGGGGGTGGGGCCTCCGGTTTAAGAACACACCCTCCGGTGCGGGCGCTTCGGCGTCTGACCCGAAGGCGACCCAGGGGAGGGTGATCTTCCGGCGAACCTGGTCCTCGTGCATTAGGAAGTAGAGAGCCTCAACTCGGCTGCCGTCTTCGACGACGAGGTCCATGGCCGTTTCCTCGGGCGACTGGCCTCGCAGGGCTGCGACCTCGGCCAAGGTCTTGCCGATGAGGGGCCGCAGGGCCGCGTTTTTGAATCCGGCCAGGACGACGTTATCCGGGCCAGCCAGTAGGTAGAGGTTCTCCCACGCCTCAGACGGGGTCGTCATTTCCTGCCGGACGCGAGCCCGAATCTGGGGGTCTTTCAGGCGTTCTATCCAAGCCTGGAGACCGCCTTCCTGGACCCATGGCGGCATGGCCGCATCGAGGCCCGTAGCCCCGGCCGTATAGACGTAAATGTCGGCTGTGATCGGGAGGCCCTCGGCCCGGGCCGACTCGATTTTGCGGATGGCTGCCTCCAACTTGGGCCAATGGGCCTGCCCCGCCGCCTTGAAGTGGTAAATCTCGGCCCGGATGCCCGCCCGGCGGGCGATGGTGATGACCTCGTCGATGGCCTCCAACAGGCGGGGGCCTTCGCTCCGGATGTGGGAGACGTACATCCCGCCATACCGGGCGGCGACCCGGGCGAGCTCGACGAGCTCTTCGGTCCGGGCGTAGGTGCCCGGCGCATAGATGAGAGCCGAGCCGACGCCGAGGGCGCCTTCCTCCATCGCCCGCCGGACGAGGTCCTTCATCCGTTCGAGCTCGGTCGGCGTCGGGGGCCGATTCGCATAACCCAGGACGTGGACCCGCACGGTCGTCGCTCCGACGAAGGACGCCACGTTGGGAGCGACGCCCCGCCGAACCAAGTACTCCAGGTACTCGCCCAGGGTCGTCCACTCGATGTCGTACTGGATGTCGCCTTGCCGGCGCTTCATTTCCGCCTTCATGGCGTCGTTGAGGGGACCCATCGACCAGCCCTCGCCGAAGACCTCGAGGGTCACGCCCTGCCGGATATCGCTCAGGGCCCGGCCGTCGGCAATCAGCGACTCGGTCGCCCAGCTCAGCATGTTGATGAACCCCGGGGCGACAGCGAGGCCCGTGGCGTCGATTTCCAGACGCCCTCGCGCTCGGCCGACCCGGCCGACCCGGGCGATCGTGTCCCCCCGGATGGCGACGTCCCCGACGAAAGCCGGCCGACCGCTTCCGTCGTAGATGCGGCCGCGTCGGAGGACGACGTCGTAAACGACTTCAGGCGTCGGCCTGACGGCTCCGGTGCCCAAGAGCCCCAGACCGAATACCCAACATCCGAGCATGCCCAGCCGTCGGGTCATCGTTGCGCCTCCCTTCCAATTGCGTGACTCCGGGATGATGGGACGGCTTGACGGAGTCAACGCAAAGTCATCACCGGGACGGATGAGCTCGACATTGTCATGCCGTCACGCCGTCGTGGGGACCGACCGACGGGGCCAGCGGGCCCGCGCATAAGCCATCAAGGCGTCCTCTGAGCTGTACCGGACCTTGAAGTCGTACTGAGTCGAAAAGCGGTCCGTCCGACCGACCCACGGGTACCGGATGAAATCCAAGATCGAGGGCGGGAACGGCAGTAGCCGGAGGGTCCAACCGAGGGCGACCCAGGGGTACAGAAGCCAGGCCGGAAGCCAGACGGCGGGTTTACGGAGACGTCTAACGATCTCCGAGTATCGCAGCGTCCCGTGACCGGCGACGTTGAAGACGCCGACGGGTCGATGCCGGACAGCCCAATACAAGAGCCGTTGCATGTCTTCTTCGTGGAGAAACTGCATCGGCGGGTCATAGCCCCGGACGCCGACCATGACGGGCAGTTCGGTCATCGCCGTCACGATGTTCCGGGTATTCGGCCCCAGTACGATGGGGGCTCGGACCATGAAGACCCCGACCTCGGGATGGGCTTGCATGAATTCGAGGACCATCGCATCCACGAGAGCCTTATGTTTGGAGTACAGATACGAGGGATGGCCCCGACGGGGATAGTCCTCATCGACGGCTGGGGGATTGTCCGGATGGGGCCCGTAAGCCGTCGTACTGCTTAAGTAAATCAGGTAGGTCACGCCGGCGGTCCGGAGAGCCTTCAAGACGTTACGAGTGCCCTCGACGTCGACCCGGTATTCCCAGGCCGGGTGGTGGGTCGGATTGAAGACCCAGGCCAGGTGGACCAGCGTATCGACCTGGTGGGTCCAGAGGACGTCCGCCAGGGCTGGGTCGACAACGTCCAAACGGAAGAAGGCCCAACCTGTCGTGTCGGAAGGGGTTCGGACGTCGTTGCCGCCGATCCACTCAACATCGGGGTCCCCCCGACAGGCCTCGATGAGACCCCGAGCCAGATAACCCGCGCATCCAGTGATGAAGACCCGCAACCCCATCCCCATCCTCCGAACAAGTCCCTGTGGCCCGTGAAAATGGTGTCGGACCGGCATCCACCGCCGGTCCGGGCCGGGCGATTCTATAAGACGATTCTATAAGAAAAGGACGGTGAGACGAAGGGACAAAGCCAGGGTCTTGGACCGATAGACCCATAGGGAGATAAGGAAGGAGAGGGAAAGGAAAGGGCAAAGAGTCAAGAACACTCTACCCCCTCCTGCCAGGCCCCGTACTCCTTAGTTGTCCATCTATCCCAGACCATGACCTGTCACACCTGAATATTGACAGACGGGGGGTATCGTCTACAATATCGGATCCAGCCTACACGACTCCTTGCGATGCGTCGGTGGCTTTCCCACCGACGTGGTACATCCGTCGTCTGATGAAGGAAAGTGGGTATTCTGTCTTTCGCCGAGACGACTCCCGGTAGAGGAGCCACCCATGATCGAGGCGATGGGCTTGACGAAGTACTACGGGCCCCGGGCGGCGATCCAGAATGTGACCTTCTCGGTCGCCCCCGGGCAGATTGCAGGCTTCTTGGGCGTCAACGGGGCTGGCAAGACGACGACGATGCGCATCCTGACGTGCTACCTCTACCCGACGGAGGGCACGGCCCGGGTGGCCGGCTACGACATCCTGAGTCACCCCTTGGAAGTCCGTCGGGCGACGGGCTACATGCCGGAGCATCCCCTCTTGTACCACGAGATGACGGTCCGGGCCTTCCTCCGGTTCGTGGCCGGCCTGCGCGGTGTCCCCCGCCGGCAGGTCGCCGACCGCATCGATACGGTCATCCAGCAGTGCGGTCTCAAGGAAGTCGCCGACCGTATCATCGGCCGCCTCTCCCGGGGGTACCGCCAGCGGGTCGGGATCGCCCAGGCCCTGATTCACGACCCGCCCGTCCTGATCTTGGACGAGCCGACGATCGGCCTGGACCCCAAGCAGATCCTGGAAATCCGGGAACTCATCCGGTCCCTACGGGGACGGCATACGGTCTTGCTCAGTAGTCACATCCTGTATGAGGTCACCCAAATCTGTGACAGCGTCGTCGTCATCCACGAGGGCCGCATCGTCGCTCAGGGTTCTCTCGAGGAACTTCAGCGGGGCCTGATGGCTGAGCACCGCCTGCGGGTCCGCTTCCTCCGGTCGGCCGACGGCCTGCTGACTCGCATCCGGGAAGTCCCGGGTGTCCTGGGGGTCGAGGCCCTGGACGGACCGGCCCAGTTCGTCCTCCGCCTGGAACCCCGGGAGGAGGTCGTTGCTGAGGCTATCCGGTGGCTCTCCAACCAGCCGTGGGGCCTTGTCGAAGCCCGGCGGGAGACCCTCACCCTGGAGGACATCTTTATCCAACTGACGACGGGCCGGACGCCAGTGCCGGCCGAGGAACCCGAGGTCCAGGAGGCGTCAGTATGAACCTGCGGTCGATTTATTGGATTTTCCGGAAGGAGATGTCCATCTATCTGGCGACCCCCCTGGCATATATCATCGCCGCCGTCTTTTTGGCCCTGGCCGGGTTCATGTTCTATACCATCATGCTGTACTTCGCCCAGAACTATGCCCGTATGGCCATGATGGGTACGGAAAACCTCGACCTGACGCAGGAAATCCTCCGGCCCTTCTTGGGGAACCTGGCCTTCCTGTTTCTGCTCATCGTCCCCCTGATGACCATGCGTCTGCTGGCCGAGGAGCGCCGCTTGGGGACCATCGAGCTGTTGATGACCTCGCCGGTCCGGACGGTCGAGATCGTCCTTGGAAAGTTCCTGGCCGGCGTGGCGATGAACTTCCTGATCTACCTCTTGACGATCGTGTTCCCCCTGTTCCTACGGCTCTACGGTCGACCCGACTGGGGTCCGGTCATTAGCGGCTACCTGGGCGTCCTGCTCCTACTGATGGCCTTCGTCGGCCTCTCGATGTTCGCTTCGGCCATCACGTCGAGCCAGTTGGTGGCCGCCGCCGTGAGCTTTGGTATGTTGATCATGCTGTGGATCATCGGGTGGATCTCTTACGCCCAAATCGCTACGGGCCCCCTCCAACGAATCGTTCAGTACATCTCCATCGTGGACCACCTGGAAGACTTCTATAAGGGGGTCATCGACAGCCAACATGTCGTCTACTTCTTGTCTCTGACGCTACTGGGCCTCACGCTGACCTATCTGGCGACTGAATCCCACCGATGGAGGGCGACGTCATGAGGCGATGGGTCCGACATTTGCCCCTTCCCCTGGCCGTCCTCGGGATGGTCCTCTTCGGGGTCGCTCAGTACCTGAAGTGGCCGGCCTGGGTCGGCTTGAGTGTCTTCGTCCTGGCGGCCCTCATGTTGGTCATCGGACTTCTCATGGAGCTGGAAGCCTTTGCCCGGCTCCGACGGCGGGGGGCCCGCTTTGGGTTCTCTGTGGCCGTCGCCGCCCTCTTCGTCTTGGCTATCATCGTCTCGGCCAACGTCATCGCCTACCGCCACACCCGGCGATGGGACCTCACAGAGCTCCAAATGTTTAGCCTCAGCGACCAGACCCGAAAGGTCCTGGGTCAGCTCCAGGAGCCGATCCGCATCATCGGCTTCTTCACGGCCGACAATCGCGTCAACGAGCGGCGGTTCGACGACTTGATGGAGGAATACCGGGCCATTTCGCCCCACATTACGGTCGAGAAATACGATCCGACGTTATACCCCACGCTGGCCCAGCAGTTTCAGATCACGGCCGCCCAGATGGTCGTCGTCGCCTTAAAGGACCGCTTCGAGAAGACGCAAGACGTCACTGAGGCGGGCATCACCAGTGCCCTGATCCGGCTCCTCCATCCGGAGAAGCCTATCGTCTGCTACCTGACGGGCCATGGGGAACTCCCCCTGTCGGCTTTTCAGCAGGCCGGTGCTGTCAGCGGCTTCCGCCAGGTCGCCGAGCGGGAAAACTACGAATTCAAAGAGATCCCCTTCTTCGATGAATCCCGTGAGAGGGAATGTCGGGTCGTCTTGATCGTCGGTCCCAAGTATGAGCCCCCGACCAAAGAGACAGAGGCCTTAAGTCGCTTCCTCCAGAAAGGTGGCCGCGTGTGGGTCAACCTTGAGGCTGACGCCCACCCCCGGTGGGCCGAGTGGCTCCAAAGCTTGGGAGTCCGAGTCCAGCAGGATGTCGTCATCGACCCCGTCCAGGCGATGGTCGGGAGCGACCCCTCGGTCGCTCAGATGAATACCCGGCTGGGGTCGCCCCTGTCAGTCCAGCGCTCGACGCCGGGCTTCATCGCTTACGGCCAGACTGTCCAGGCCCTCAGTGACGTCGCCGGAAGTCGGGAAGCCGAGGTCGCCCTGACGACGACCCAGTATAGCTGGGCCGACCGGAATCGGGACCTGACTTTCCAGGAAGGCACGGACGAAAAAGGCCCCCTGACGGTCGGGGTCCTGGTCCGCTTCACGAAACCGTCCGAGAAGACGATGGATGCTCCTAGTGAGGCGCCCCCTAAGGGGGAGGTCCCTAAGAAGGCGGAGATAGAAGGGAAAAAGGACGAGAAGCAAGAAGCCACAGGCCTAAAGGTCGAGGGTCGCCTGGCCGTCGTCGGAGACGCTGACTGGCTGACGGACGGCCTCATCGGCGTGGCCGGTAACGCCGTCATCGCCCTAAATACTCTGGCCTGGCTTGCCCAACGGGAGGTCTTGATCAGTGAGAAAA
>JANXAA010000390.1 GCA_025061865.1 Acidobacteriota bacterium
TGAAGAAGCACGGATTCCGAGCATGGGTCGGTTGGATCGGCATCTTCCTACTCGGGACAAGCATCGTCGTGCCAGCCTGTCGGAAGGCCTCTCAGGAGTATCAAGAATCCCAGCTCCAGGCGCTTCGGACCCTGGGAGCAGCTGAGCGTCTGGCCATCCAGGCCGAATTACAGAAGCTCCGAGTCGCTATCCTCCAGTACATGGCTGAAACGGGCCAGCCGCCGCCGGGCGATATCGAGGTCCTCATGCGGGCCCTTGTTCCCCGGTACCTTCCGCAGCCTGTCACGGAAACGCACGGGATGCCGATCCAGTGTTTCGTCGAAGGAAACCGCTTCGAGCTCCGAGTGACCGGGCCAGATGGTCAGTTCCATACCAACGACGACATCGTCGTGGCGGGACCGTAATACCGAATGCCCGAATGCCGGATTGTCGGATGGAGACAAAGGCTTTCCTGCAAGTCCTGCGGACGCTCCGTCGGTCGCCCGTCCTCCGGCAAGCGCCCATCTTTCGGATGCAGGTCAGCCGGAGCGAGTCGCCATTTACCATTTTGGTGGCGACGCTCTTGTCGGCCCGGACCCAAGACACGGTGACTGTTCCGGCCGTCGAGCGTCTCCTGGCGGTGGCGCCGACGCCGGAACGGCTGGCCGCCCTTGACGAAGATACCATCGCCCGTCTGATCTATCCCGTCGGTTTCTATCGGACGAAGGCCCGGCATCTCAAGAAGCTGGCCCGGGTCCTCATCGAGCGGCATGGCGGGCGCGTGCCGGATACCCTGGCAGAACTGACGCGGCTCCCGGGTGTCGGCCGAAAGACGGCCAATCTTGTCCTCGGCGAGGCCTTCGGGAAACCGGCCATTTGCGTCGATACGCACGTCCACCGGATCAGCAACCGGCTCGGCATCGTCCGTTCCAAGACACCCCTGGAGACCGAAAGGCAGTTGATGGAAAAGGTCCCGCCGGCATATTGGTCGGACATTAATTTCTGCTTAGTGGCCTTGGGCCAGACGGTCTGCGGGCCTCGGAAGCCCCGGTGTCCCGTGTGCCCCGTCCGGCGGTGGTGCGAGCGGGTCGGCGTGGCAAGATAGGGTCCCAAGCATCAAAGGCTAGGCCCCTCGGGAAAAGGGACCTTAGCCTTCCCGCGTGTCTTAGACCTGGAGTTTTCTCACGCCGGGACGAAGGAATCAGAACAGATCTTTGTCAAAGCCGAATCGGCCTGTTATCGGGGCCCAGGCCTCGGACCTGCGAGTTCGTGACTCCGGGCCTTGGGACTTACTAAAAGTCGGACAGACCCCGAGCGACGCCGTCTTAGCGAGTGGGGATTTGGGGTTTAGGGTCCCGGGTCTTTCCGCCTGGACCCGGCACCCGAAACCTGCATCTTGCGTCCTGCGGGGGAGCGATGCTCTGGGTTTGGGTGGCTTCGGCCATCGGGTGGGCGATCGGCCTGGGGCTTCGGACCTTGGGGTTGGGCCTCCTGGTCAGCTGGGTCCTCGTGTTCTTCACCCTGGGATGGGTCTTCAAGCTCGTGAGGAAGGTCCTATGCATGCCCTTTAAGCTGTTGGCATGGGCCCTGGGGGCCTTGTTCGTACTGATGCTTATCGCGGGGATGCTCTTCTTACTCTGGTTGGGACTGGGCAGGCTAAGCGTTTGTATCTTCTGAGACGGGCCGGGCTGACCTCATTGACTCCCCGCGCGGTGACAGACAGGACGTCATCCCAGCTTTTTTGACCGCTCTCGACCTGGCCCTGTCCCTATAGAAGCGCCGACCCTCCCGCCGATTCCCGGTCCGCTGGGACAAGCCGTGCGACTTGGTCGGGGTCCATGAAGACCTGGCCAGTGACCTGGTCGTAGCTGAACAGGTCCCCGAAACGGGCCCATCGGACGAGGGTCGTGAAGACCTTCTCGTAGTCTTCCTCAGGCATGGCCAGGATGATTTTCTCCATGATCAGGTCGGCCTCGACCGCATGGTTAGGCTGGCGTAGGAGAAAGTCGCAGACGCTCTGGAATAAGCGGAGCTGGAGGAGTCGTTCCCGCCAGAGGACCTTGCGCTCCTCCAGAGAGGCTCTCACAAAGCGATGGCCGGTAGGTGCTAACAGGACTCCCTGCTGGGGCGTCTCGACGAGATTCAGCATCTCGGCCGCTTTCACGACAGCGATGACTTGACCGAACTCCCGACCCGTCTCGGCGGCGATGCGAAAGATGTTTTCTCGGCCTCCTCGAGCGTCCAAATACTCCAAGAGGCCGACGACCTCGCTGGTGCTCACGTAGGGAAGCCGCTCCAGCAGGGTCGCCGGCGGGACCCCCGGGGCGGGCACGTCGGGTATCTCATGACCGGCGATG
>JANXAA010000391.1 GCA_025061865.1 Acidobacteriota bacterium
TTCATGTTCTTGGACGTGACGGGCATCGTCGCCGGTCGGGCCTTTCTGCGATGGTTGGCCGAGCGATTACGGACCCGGGGATGGCAGATCCAACGGGCCCTCATCGTCGGCAATGGTACGCTGGGTCGAGCCTTGGCAGGCCGTATCCGGCAACATCCCGAGTACGGAATCCAGATCATCGGCATGGTCGACGGTGAAAACGGCGACTCCTTCCACGACGTGCCCGTCTTGGGGAGTATCGAGGACTTGCCCCATATCGTCCGGGAGCATGGCGTCCAGGCCCTGTTTATCGCCTTGCCGGTAGATAAATTCTCAGAGGCCCTCTCGATCGTCCGGCAATTCCAGACTCAGCCCATCAGCATCCACATGGCAATGGACCTCCTGACGGCCAGCCACCTGCGGACGACGATATCGGAGATCGACGGCCTGCCCCTGCTGAATATCAACGATACACCCATGCAGGGAGCCGCCGCCGTCGCTAAGCGGGTCCTCGACATTGTCTTGGCGGCCTTGGCTCTCATCCTCTTGGCGCCCTTGATGCTCCTCATCGCCCTGCTCATCAAGCTGACTTCCCGGGGGCCGGTCATCTATCGTCAGATCCGGATGGGCCTGGACGGACGACCCTTCGTCATGTACAAGTTCCGTACGATGGTCGAGGACGCCGAAGAGGCGACAGGCCCCACGATGGCCCGCCCGACTGACCCCCGTCGTACCCCCGTCGGGAAAGTCCTCCGCTTTCTCAGTTTCGACGAATTGCCCCAGTTCTGGAACGTCTTGAAAGGTGACATGAGCCTGGTCGGGCCTCGACCGGAGCGACCTTACTTCGTGGCTGACTTCTGCCGACGTTACTCGCAATACATGCTCCGGCATCGCGTGAAGGGCGGGATCACGGGATGGGCCCAGGTGAATGGCTTTCGGGGCGACCGAGATTATGAGCGCCGGATCGAGTATGACCTCTACTACCTGACTCATTGGTCCATCTGGCTGGACCTGTGGATCCTGCTTGTCACCCCTTTTCGGATGTTTCGCTACACGGGCATATGACTGTAGGTCCCCTCGACAGCGTGCGAATATGAAGGGGAGGACGTCTTGGCCTCAGGGACTTCAGTCTTTGTCTCTTCCGGTGCTGCCGCTTCGTCTCTGGACGATAATAGGATGACTCCCGGCGTTCAAGGGTGGACACCGGTAGGACCGCCGGCGGCCTGACTTCCCACTTCCTATCCCCTACTTTCCCATTATGCTCCCATCCGACGCCCTGCCCATCTGCCTATCCGCCGACCTGCTCAAGACCATCGCCGGTTGACGCTCGGGGTCCAAAACCCCATCTTAGAATCGGCCTGGGGACCGAACGGGTCTTTGCCTGGCCCGTCTGGGATTGCGCAGGAGAGCCCACGATGAAAGTCCGGATCGGATGGCTGAAGGATTACGTCGTCTTACATGAGAGCCCAGAGAGCATTGCCCACATCTTGCTCCACTTGGGGCTACCGACGGAGGACCTAACGCCCTGGGGCACCGACTCCGTCTTAGACCTAGAGGTCACGGTCAACCGGCCGGACTGCCTCAGCCATCTCGGCGTGGCCCGGGAATTGAGCGCTTGGCTCGAACGGCCCCTGGAGCCTGGGTGGCGGTCGCCCGTGGAGAGAGCCGACTCGCCCGTCGAGGCACGGGTCTCGGCCCACATCGAGGCCTCAGACGGATGCTTGCGTTACGTGGCTCGGATCATCGAAGATGTCCGTGTGGGAGAATCGCCCGCCTGGCTGAAGGACCGTCTGGAGTCCGTCGGGGTCCGACCCATCAATAACGTGGTCGACGTCACGAATTATGTCATGCTGGCTTATGGTCAACCCCTACACGCTTTTGACCTGGATACCCTTCGCGAGGGTCGCATCGTCGTCCGGTGGGCCCGTCCGGGTGAATCTCTGCAGGCCTTGGATGAGAATACGTATTTCTTGACACCCGGGACTTTGGTCATCGCCGATGCCCAGCGGCCCATCGCCTTGGCCGGTATCATCGGCGGTCGGGCAACGTCGGTCCGACCCGGTACTCGGCGGGTCCTCATCGAGAGCGCTTGGTTTGAACCCCGGGTCATCCGACGCGAGCGCCGGCGTCTGGGCTTGCAGACGGAGGCCAGCTATCGGTTCGAACGGGGCACGGACCCCGAGATGGCACCCTTGGCCGCTGACCATGCGGCTTACCTCATCCAAACCTTGGCTGGAGGCTGGGTCCCGGCCGGTCGACTGGACGTGAACCTCCGCCCGTGGTCGCCTCGGTCGATTCACCTGCGGTACGAGCGGGTCCAGCAGTTTCTGAACGTGGCGATCCCGCCGACTTGGAT
>JANXAA010000392.1 GCA_025061865.1 Acidobacteriota bacterium
GACCCTTGTGGGGAAAACGGGGAATTCCACACGATGACCCTGACTGCCCGGTCTTTCCGGTTCCGAATCGTCCCGACAGAGGTCGTCCGTCAAGAAGTCTCGCCGAGCCTTTTGATCGCTCGGGTCGTCCGTTGGCAGACGGCACTGGCGTCTGCTTGATCCACCTTGGCCCCTGAACGCCCGAATTCATGGCCCCCGCGGGGTCAACTGGACCCAAAGGACCGTCTCGGCGGAAGTCACCCGGACAGGCTGGACCGTCGGGTCGTAGCCGTCGGCCCGAATCTCCAGGGCGTGCGTCCCGTAGGGAATTTCCAAGACCCAGACCTGCGAGCCCTCATCATACTGGGCGGGGACGGGCTGGCCGTTCAAGAGGAATTCAGGCCGGGCGGCGTTGACCTGGACGCGGAGACGGGCCCGTCGGTCCGAGGTAGGTGGCCAGGCCTCATCCGGACCGCCCGTCGGACGGATGTCCGCCTGCCGGAGGTCGACCCGGACAGACACGGCCTCGCCCGGCGGGACCTGCACGGACACCTCTCGCGGCGGGTATTTCTCGTGCTCGATGCGGATCCGGTGCGTGCCAGCCCGAATCCGACGGCTCCTCCACCAGCCGTTCAGGTCCTCGGCCCGACCCCACAATTGGCCGTCGACGTAAATGAGGGCGTCTTCTGGCTGGACGTCGAACCAGACCTCACCCCACTCGCTACGGGCACGTCGTTCCTCCGGCGGGACGGGACGGTCCCACCAAGTGCCACTAAACCCCCACCCCCACCAGAAGGGGTAGCCATAAAAGAAGTAGAAATGATATAAGGGGTAGAATGGATAGAAAAATGGGTAACGATACCAGTAGTACCGGTAGTAGAAAGGCCAGGGGGCGTAATAATAGCCATAGGGATAGCCGTAGCGGTAATAGTAACGGTCGTAATAGTAGGGGATTTGGCCCCGAAAGCGAGGCGGCACGGGCGTGCGTCGGAACGGATGCCGGTACGACCGTAAATGGGCCGTTTGGAATTCCGAAGAGCGCACTGCATCAAACGATACTGACCCTACGAAGGGATGCACGTGCATATGCGTGTACAGCCGCCGCCAGGCGCCGCCATAGTAAGCGTCCCAGGCCCAGTTCAAGGCCTCGACCGACTCATCCGATACGCCCTGGACCAAAGCCAGTAGGGCAAGCGGTGGACGGAGAGCACTCAGCAGGACCCCTGTCCCACAACCGTCCTTCAGGGGGACCGAGACGGACTCTTCCTCGGGCCCAGAAGCGACCGATTCCGGCTGCGATCGGTTCGAGAATGGAGCGTCCGCTCGGGCTGACCAGGTCTCCGCCGACCTTGGACGGACGACCGTCGGCGCCATCCGGCCGGACCGGGCCGCCACGCTCCATCCGGCCGTCGAGGCTATCAGTATCCCGCTTAGGACGAAGACCCATACCCATCGAAATCTCGACCGCATCCGATTACCTCCCCGAACAGGTCCCGGGTCCCGGTAATGGGGTGCCGGTCCAGGGACTGAGGAATTCGGGGTCCGAGAGCTGGGAATTCCAGGTCCTCGAACTCAGACACCCCGCACCGCCCACTCATGGGCCGGGACCTGGCATCCGGCATTTCGATATAACAAATTCGATGCCAGTCTTGGGGTCGCGTGCCGTCCCGGTGGGCCCGAGACACGTCCCACGAGTTCATGGCGTTTCTGTCAGAAGATTCCAGGCCCACTGTCGGTTGTCGCCCCGCCCGAGGGAAAAGTTGTCCCAAAAGACGCATGTCCCGATCGCAATCCAGCGGCCTCGGCCCCAAGGACGTTCGGCCGCCAGCACAGGGGCATTGCCCGATGAAGCCGTAGCCGTGGGTTCGCCTACGACAATAGGCTGGGCTGCCGGGTCCGACAGTCGAATCGAACACGAACAGGGGAAGACTACACGCCGGACCCCCGCCGAGTAGCGCAAGACTCGGCGGGTCACGACCAGGTAAGGGTCTCGAGCTACATAGTGTCGAGGATCTATCACGACGTCGGCCTCCAAGACCAGGCCCACCGGTCCGAAGAGGGCGTTCAGGACGTCTGCGACACCGTCCTCGTTCTGATAGTAAGCCAGTCCGATTAAGACAGCCCCTGCTTGGACGTGATCCCGCAGGGCCTGGATTTCGTAGACTTTAAAGGGGACCTCCGGGTAGTTGAGGACAATGCCGTTATACTCCAACAGGCGATGGAAATCCGACACGATATCGACCTGAAGTCCCCTGGTGCGCAAGAAGTCTTGCAGACGGCTATAGTAGTAGTGGTCTGCTAAGGTGAACTCTCCGTGAGACGTACTCCAGGCCCACCGCCGTGGCATCTT
>JANXAA010000393.1 GCA_025061865.1 Acidobacteriota bacterium
GTCGGTGACGTCCAAGACGTGAAATTCAAAGGCCGGATGCGACCGGAGCTGGTCGAGACGCCAGTGCTTGAGACGAACGTCGTAAGCGGGATTCAGGTTATCGAGGCCGACGACCTGATGGCCCGCCTGCAAGAGGAACTCGGCTACCTTCCAACCGATGAAGCCCGCACATCCGGTCACCAGAATTCGCATAAAGACGGCTCGAGAGCGGTATACGGGATCAGGCAGGATACAAGATGCAAGGGGCAGGATGCAAGCCCCGCAAGCTAAAGCGGGGTCGTCCGGATATCAGAGTGACACCCCGTGTCCCAGGGAAGAGGCCCCGGCCTCCGTGGGAAGGCCCCCAACCCCTTCTTCTGAAATCAAGACAGCCCGGAGGTCTCCCCAGAACTCTCGGCCCATGAGAATCCCGGCCCTGAAGAACGCCCAGCCATGGGTCCCGTCCCGACGGACGGGACCCCGCCCCCACCGGACCCCCAAGGAGCGAGGGCCGCCCTCGGACCCTGTCACGCCGGCACGATGGCCGGGCCGGAGGTCGGAGCCGGATCCCACCGCCCTGCCTAAGGACCGAGGGTCCGGGGCCCTTTTCCCAAGACCCGACATCCGGAACCTTGTCCTGCGGCCTGATGACCCCGCTCTAGCGAGCGGGGTTTGGATTCTATGGCCCTTGGATTCTACAGTCTGAGGTCTGCGGTTCCTCGGGGCCCGGGACCCTGCTTGGCCTATTTGCCTCGACCGGCCGGATGGGTTACCATGAAGTGTAGGGAGCGCCACGGAGGGTTTGCATGCCTGATGTCTATGACCTGATCTACGACTGGAATCGGGCCGACGACGAGCCCCCGAGCCCGAAGAAGCGCGTCCAACTGGACGATGAAACCCTGCGAGATGGCCTCCAGAGTCCTTCCGTCCTCAACCCTCCTATTGAGGCGAAAATCCGTATCCTCCATCTCATGGACGCCCTGGGGATCGACACGGCCGACGTCGGTCAGCCGGCGGCCAGCCCCCGGGAGTACGAACACACCCTGCGGCTGGCCCAAGAGACCGTCACGGCGGGCCTCCGCACTGCTCCGAACTGTGCGGCCCGGACGGTCGTCGGAGACATCCAGCCCATCGTCGACATCGCTGAGCGGATCGGGCGTCCCGTCGAGGCCTGCGTGTACATCGGGTCGAGTCCGCTCCGGATGGACGTCGAGGGCTGGACCCTAGATTTCCTGCTCCGGCGGGTCGAGGAGGCCGTGACCTTTGCCGTCCGCCACGATCTGCCCGTGATGTTCGTCACGGAGGACACGACGCGGGCTCATCCGGAGACGCTGACGAAACTTTACACGACGGCCATCTACTGCGGCGCCCAGGCCGTCTGCATCGCCGACACGGTCGGTCACGCGACCCCCCAGGGGGCCTATCGGGTAACTCGCTTCATCCGAGAACTTTGCGACCGTACGGCCCCCGGCCTCCGCGTCGACTGGCACGGTCACCGGGACCGGGGTCTGGACGTCGCCAACGTCCTGGCTGCTGTCGAGGCCGGCGCCGACCGCGTCCACGGGGCCGCCATCGGCATCGGCGAACGGGCCGGCAACGCCCCGATGGAGCTCATTCTCGTCAACCTAAAGCTGTTGGGTTACATCGACAACGACCTATCCCGTTTGCCGGAATACTGCGAGGCTGTCTCCCAGGCCGTCGGCGTCCCGATCCCCCACAATTACCCGGTCGTCGGCCGAGATGCCTTTCGGACGGCCACGGGTGTCCACGCAGCGGCCGTCATCAAGGCCCTCCGCCGGGGGGACGTCCACTTGGCCAATATGGTCTACTCGGGCGTGCCCGCCCACTTGTTCGGCCTTCGGCAGGTCATCGAAGTCGGCCCTCTAAGCGGTAAGTCCAACGTCGTCTACTGGCTCGAGTCCCATGGGCACCCCGTGACCGACGTGATCGTCGAGCGCATCTTCGAGTACGCCAAGCGGTCGGACCACATCCTGACGGACGCCGAAATCGAACAAGTCATCGCCGCTACGGCGGTGCCGGCGTGACCCCTATGTCGTGGCGGCGGGTCGGTCGGTCCGAGGACTTCCCGGAAGGCCGGGGTCGGCCGGTCTTCTACGGCCGGTGGCGCATCGCCGTGTTTCGGGTGGAAGGCCGCCTTTACGTCATCGGTCACGACTGTCCCCATCAGGGTGGACCCCTATCGCAAGGAACCCTCGACCAACTGTGTGTTGTGTGCCCCCTTCATGGCTGGACCTTCGACTTGCGGACGGGCCAGTCGGTCCATGTCCCCGGCGCCTCGGTCCCGACCTTTCCCGTCGAGGAACGCGAAGACGGCGTGTATG
>JANXAA010000394.1:0-229 GCA_025061865.1 Acidobacteriota bacterium
CCGTCATGGTGGTGGTCCCCAATACCCATTACTTCCATAGGTCTCCAAAGTGGCGATTGAGCAGAGTCTTCATGTCGATGAAGTGAAAGAGACCGTATTTCGTGTAAAGGTCATAGGGACAAAGGGAGGCGTCTGTCGGACGGACGACCTTCTGGATGTCGCTCCGCCCAAAGGAGGGAAACATCGCGCCGACGGGAAAGGCGACGAGGACTTCGTTCTCCATGTAGAT
>JANXAA010000394.1:239-2315 GCA_025061865.1 Acidobacteriota bacterium
GTCCCCGTAACACCCCCCTGAACCTCCCCCAAGGGTTCCCGCAGGTCGATGACCGGGATGACCCATCGGTCGAAAAGGCAGATCCCTTGTAGGGCCGGCCGACTCCACGGGACCCGATAGACGTTCGGCCGGTCCAGAATACGGTAAACCCGCTGGAGGTCGATGGCGTAGCGACGGGGCGAGTACTGATACTGAAAGCCCATCAACTTCATGGAGATGCCTCTGTCGGGAACTGGCTCATCCAGACCTGTAGGATGGTCGGGAGGTGGACGATATAGGCGGGCACCTCGTCCCGGAAGTAGAGATGTGTGACCCATGAGATTCCTCGGTTTAGCCAGCCGCGGGGGATTGGGTGCAGTTCGCTTTCGGAGACCTCGTCGATGCCGTCGACCCGACCGACCTGCCATCCGAGGCGGGCATCCTGAGAGGCTAGAAGGACGACCGTCTCGCCGACCTCGGACGTCGGCCCCAGGAGGTCGACCCGAAGCCATCGGGTGCCGCCCCAGACGTAGAGGGTCGGCAGGGTCGTCACGTCGCGCACCGAGACGACTCGATGGACCCACGCCAAGTCTACAGCCAAGACATAGTCGGCGACTCGAAAACGGAGACACTTCACAGGACGGCCTCGACCAGCTTCGAATAAGGGATATCCCCGACCAGCACACCTTGAAGGAGGCGGTACAGCCGCCGCCATCGGGTAGCGGCCAGCATGGCTCGCAGGAACCACGGTCGGTAAAACCATCGCCGCCATCGGGCGGCCGACCGCCACTCAGGCCATCGCTCTTGCTCGAGCCACGTCGCCCACGCCGAGGGGAACGTACCCTGGAGGATACACTCGGCCAAGACGCGCCCGGCCTGGACCGCAAAGAAGATACCCTCTCGCGTGATAGGGTCCACGAACCCGCTAGCGTCCCCGATGCGGACCCACCGGTCTCCCCATAAGGGAAACCAAGGATGGGCCATCGTCGGGGACGGGATCAGGTGACCGTACCGTTGAATCGCCGACCCGGGGTCCCATCCCAGACGGGCGGCCCATGCATCCAAGCGTCGAAATAGATGACCGGTCTGACCCGGTAAGGTGTCGCAGAGTCCGACGGACGTGGCGTCGGCCCGGGGAAAGACCCAGGCATAGCCGTCCCAGCCGCTCCAGAACTGAATTTGGATGGCCGCGTCGGTCCCCGGGATCAGGTACCCGACGGTGCGGGTCCAATCGGTCACTGCCGTGAAGTGACCCCATCGTTTCCGACTGAGTCCGTATACGCCGTCGGCGAGGACCAACCATCGGGCCCGAAAGACCGTCAAGGCCGGGAGTTCGGCAGTCGGACGGTGCGGTGGCCCGGGTCTCGGGGAGTCCCTTTTGACTATCTGCCCATCGGCCCACCGACCTATCGGGTCCATCTGCCGATTAGCTACTTCAGCATACACGTGCCACTGACCGGCCCGGTCTTCGACGTCCCGGGCCCGGTACGGACAGAAGACACCACCGGCGGCCGTCAACCGCTCCAGGAGTTGAGCCCCCAACTCCTGACGGGACAAGAGGCTCAGGGGCTTCGGGAGCTCGACCTCGACGGGGTGACCGTCGTCCAATCGGAGGACGACCCTGTCGACGTCTCGACAGGTCGTGAAGGCCGTCTTATCGACGGGGAGCCAGTCCCAGACTCGGGGGGTCAGACCGCCTCCGCAGGGTTTCTCGAAGGGCACCCGGGGGTCGAGGACGGCCACGGACCAGCCGGCTTCCGCCAACCGGATACCGGCCGTCAGACCCGCCGGCCCCGCCCCGACGACGATGACGTCGAACTGCATCTTAATACCGGTCATTCAGAAGTTCGGCCGTCGACCAGGTTAACAGTTCGACAAGTAAGCGGATAATAAAAATGCAATTTCGGGTCTGAAGCCCCCGAATTCCGGATTCTACCAGTCGGGCAATGGTTGGCTCAGCGTCTCAGGGTGGACGATCAGGTAGGCCGGGACTGGGACGTCGGGAAGCATCCGGGCAAACCGGACGGCCACATACCCTGCCGCAAAGGCCCGCGTCATGACCTCTCGAAGGGTCTTCTGCCATAGGGCCCGATACGC
>JANXAA010000395.1 GCA_025061865.1 Acidobacteriota bacterium
TCGGCCCATGCGCCAGTCGGATATCGTTCCAGGAGCTGCTGAAAGGCCTCGACGGCCTTCTGGGTATTCTCTTGCGTCCGTTGGGGCTTCTCGGCCTGCAAGAAGTAGCTCATACCGACCTGGAACATGGCATAAGGCGCGTCCACGCTGTTAGGGTACAGTCGCAAGAACTCCTGGTAGGCCGAGACGGCCATCGAGAGGCTCTCTACGCCTTCCTGGAAATACGTGTCAGCAACATACAAATAGGCCTTTTCCCGATAGGGGCTCTGCAGGAACATGCGGGTCAAGTATCGAAAGGCCTCCCGGGCCTCAGACCATCGTTTCTTTTCCATCGCCTGGAGGCCCCGCTGGAACAGCTGCTGGTCCGTCGTGTCGGCCAAGAAAGCGGGCGGCTTTCGAGCACAGCCCGCCAGGCTCAGGCCAAGGCTGACGATCAGAGTCCACGGGACCGTCTTGAGGGGAGTCCAGTGCGTGGTGCATAACTTGCGGTTCATAGCTCTCATGACTCATAGCTCATGGTCTGAGTTATTAGCTATCCGTTACGACCCATCGGCAGAGGGCGTCGTAGACGGGCGCCGGCAGGCGCCGCAGGCGGCCCGCCCCGTCGATGACAGCATGGCGGGTCCATCCCTCGGCCAGGAGGGCACCCGTCGAGGGGTCCCATACGCGGTAGCGGAATTTCAGTGTGAGACGGTCCACCTCATACAGGACGGTCTCGACCTCGACTTCTTGGTCGTAATGGGCCGCCTTTCGGTATCGAGCGTGGGCCTCGATGACCGGCAAGTGGTACCCCTGGGCGACGACTTCCTTGTATGAGAGGCCATATGCCCGCATGAGTTCCGTCCGACCCATCTCGAACCACACGAAGTATACCGTGTGGTGCGCCCATCCCATCAGGTCGGCTTCGGGGAATCGCACCCGCACGCGAAGCCGATGGCCCTGTCCCATCCGAGAGCCCCCGCTGGGTCGGATGTCGGTACGACGACCGGCGTTCAGGCGTACGACAGAAGGGCAAATTTCGGATTGCGAATTGGAAAGGAAGGGCTCTGGTCGGTAGCCTGGAGATGCCTCATGTCCCTTTCGCAATTCGAGACTCGTAAGCCCCCACCCGTCATCTCGAGTTCGACAGGTCCCGATCTTATCCGTTCCGTAGGACCGTCTCACTCCAACGCCAGGATACGCTGTTTTAAGCGGCGAGCCGCCTCCGCCGGGTCTGGGGCGCAAAAGATGGCCGACCCAGCGACGATCCAGTTGGCCCCCGCTTGGACGACCTGGGCGACGTTCCCCTCGTGGATGCCTCCGTCGACTTCGATCAGGACCTCGAAGCCCCGCACGTCGATCCATTCCCGAAGCAGGCGGACCTTTTCCAGACAGCCCTCGATCCAGGTCTGGCCGCCCCAACCGGGGTTGACGGTCATGACGACGACGTAGTCCACGTATTCCAGCATCGACTCGACCCAGTGGAGGGGAGTACCCGGGTTAAGGGCAATCCCCGCTAGGGCACCCTTTTTCCGGATCTGTTGAGCCAGCCGATGCCAATGGGGGTAGGCTTCTACGTGAAAGGAGACGGCGTTGGCGCCGGCCTGGATGAAGGCCTCAGCCCAGTCCTGGGGCCGGGCGACCATCAGGTGGACGTCCATCGGGAGACGGGTATACCGCCGCAAGGCCTCGACGACCAGCGGTCCCATCGTCAAGTTCGGCACGAAGTGGCCGTCCATGATGTCCACATGGAGCATGTCAGCACCCGCCTGTTCGACTGTCTGGACTTGCTGGGCTAGGTAAGCAAAATCGGCCGACAGGATACTGGGTAAGAGTCGACGTACGTCACTCATGGTGTCCGACTCACCGTCAGTTGAATGGTGTCATGTCGCTGCAGGGGATAGCCGCCCTTGGGGACCTGGCCGATGACGATCCCCGGCGGAAGGCCCGGGTAGACCCGAGCCTCGACGTATCCCAAACGATAGCCTTTCCGCTTGAAGAAATCAACGACGACCTCCAGAGGCCGACCGATCAAGTCCGGCATGACGTAAGTATCGGGACGGCCCCGGTTGACGACCAGATGGACAGTCGTCCCGCTGGGAACCCACCGGCCTGGGGACGGGTCCTGGGTCAAGACGGTATCAGGGGGGTCAGTCGTCTGAACGTACAAGACCTGACCGAGCTCGAGGCCCAACGTCTGCAGGGCCAGTCGGATCCCGCGCAAGCTTCGTCCGCTGAGGTCCGGGACCTGGACACGGGCCGGGCCTAAGCTGAGGGCGACCTCGACGGACCGACCCGGCTTGACCCACGTCCCAGGGGGCGGGTCCTGCTCG
>JANXAA010000396.1 GCA_025061865.1 Acidobacteriota bacterium
GACATGAACATGCCGCCGATTGTGAAAGTCCAGGACGACTTTTCGGTCGGGGACAGTCTGTTCGTGTCGCTGCGGGGTGCCTATGTCGGCCTCGGCTTCCAGTTGGACCCCAAGGGCGGTCGGAATATCCCGGTTATTTACGACGCCGCACGGGATTACTATACAAACACCTTCTATTGGGTGGAAATCTTCCGGCCGGTCTGGCAAGGCCACCTGACGGCGACGTATTACCAGTCGGAGTTTCTGGGCGGGAGCCATGAGCTGAAGCTGGGCGCTGAAATCCGGTTGGCCAAACAGCAAACGGATCTTAACTACGGCAATGGCATGGAGATCGACCTGTTGAACGGCGCTCCGTATGCGGTCTGGCTCTTTGGTCAGCAGGCTCACCGGAACTGGGTCCGGCGTATCAGCGTCTTTGCCCAGGACATTTATCGGGTAGGACGCCTGACCCTTATTGCGGGCCTCCGGTTCGATAACCAGGTGAACGGGACAGAGGCATCGACTTCGCCGCCCAACGACGTCTTCGGTGAATTCAGTCGGAGTCTCTTTCCGGGGATTACCTCCACGAAGCTGGACGGGGTGAGATGGAACACTTTGTCTCCGCGGATCGGCATTACGTATGACCTGTTTGGGACGGCTAAGACGGTCTTGAAGGCCAACTTTGCCATCTATCCGGAGGTCCTGGCCACGCAGGGGGCCTCGCTGGTCGCTCAGACGCGCCTTTTGTCGATTCAATATGAATGGCGGGACCTCAACGGAGATGGCGTCCCGCAGGCCATTGAACTTGGACGGATTCTTCAACGAAACTTCGACCCGGCGAATCCGACTCTGAACCGGAACGCCATCGACCCGGACACGACCTCCCCCAAGCGGATGGAGTTCACCCTGGGTATCGAGCAGCAGCTACTGGAGGACTTGGGCGTCAGCCTGATGGGCTTCTATCGGCGGAACTGGGACTTCTCCCGGACGATCCCCTACGACCCCGACGGGCGTTACTCCTTGGCGGACTTTCTGGGCTGCTGGACGGAAGCGGGGGTGACCGTAAGCGGCTGGCCCTACTACTACTGCACGATCGTTCGGCCCCCATGGAGCATGTTCGAGACCAACCCGGCCTATGAACAGACCTACTGGGGCGTCGAGCTGAACTTCACGAAGCGGATGAGCCGGCGGTGGATGCTGACGGGCTCGCTGACCCTGCAGGACTGGCGTGAAGAGTTCACGGGTCGCGAGGGTTATATTGACCCGACGAACATTGACCAACGAAAGCAAGGTGGGGTTGCCTGGGAAGAGTCGACCGGTTCGGGTCGGGCTCGGATCTTCAACAACACCCGGTGGTTGGCCAAACTGGGTGCGGTGGTTCAGCTGCCGTTGGGCTTCAACGTAGGGGCTACGTTGGTCGCCCGTGAGGGCTTCCTGTTTATGCCCTTCGATACGGTCCGCCGGACGTCCAACGGATGGGGGGCCACCCTGAACGTTTGGTCGATCGAAATCGGTTCCGAGCGGCTCCCGACCTACTGGATGCTGAACGCCCGAGTCGAGAAGATGTTTAACTTCGGAAGCGCCGGACGGCTGTACCTGACGGTCGACGGCTTTAACATCACGAACAACGATGTCGAACTCGGCTGGTTCCAGGTGAAATCGGCGCTTGGGTCGCCGAACCCGAACTTCAAGAAGATTACAGAACTGATAGCGCCTCGAGTCTTCCGGCTGGGCATCCGGTACGAGCTGTAAGGTAAACACGGAACCTTCCCCGAATCACCTGCCTTCATGAGCGGGTCCTGAAGGCCCCCTTCGGGACCCGCTCCCTCCCCTATTGTCTGTCCTCCTATTATTCCTTCAGGCCATTCCAGGAGTCCGTACTCTTCGGGGCCTCTCCGTCGATACAACGACAGAAAAAACCCACTGGCTTAGCGACGCGACCTGGGGTTCGGTGTAGTTGGAGGATGGAGCGGGCGGAGGCTCCATCGGCGATCCTCCGGCGGCCGGGGTTACGGGCTACATTCAAAGATTTGGACTACAGGCCCCGGGATTCAAATTTTTGGACACCTTCGGATTTGAAGTTCAAATCTTAATCTATCATCCATGCACCGTATATCCGAATATATTGACAATAATTATAAATAACTAAATTTTTAATATATTTGTATCTTGGCATAGAGTTCGATAGTCCTCCCTCGGTCCAATATACTGCATGCCCAACACCTAAGACTGAACACCCGCGGAGGACGCAGATGCGACGCTACTGGATAGGGGTCGCCAGTATGCTAGTGGTCGCCCTGGGGGCCGGGCTCGTGTGGGGCCAGGCCCG
>JANXAA010000397.1 GCA_025061865.1 Acidobacteriota bacterium
TGGGTCAGTTCTATCAAGTCGCCGTCGACGCCCGGGGTCCCTTTTACAAGGTCTGCGGCGGTTTGCAGGACAATGGCTCTTGGTGCGGGCCCGCCCGGAGCCGGAATTCCGTTGGTATCCTCAACGACGATTGGTTCCTCATCGGCGGCGGGGACGGTTTCCACGTAGTCATCCACCCGGAGAAGCCCTATCTCGCCTTGGGCGAGTCCCAGGGCGGCAACATCTACCGTGTTGACCTCCGAACCGGCCGGTCGCAGGTCATCTCACCCTACCCCGCACTTTTCTCCGGATCCGCAGCTGGCGACCATCCATACCGTTTTGACTGGAATGCTCCCATCGTGTCGTCCCCCCACGACCCCGACACGGTCTATTTCGGAGGCAACGTCTTGTGGAAGTCGACGGACTTCGGCCTGACCTGGCAGGCCATCAGCCCAGACTTGACGACGAAAGATCCCGAAAAGCTGAAGCCAGCTGGGGGGCTTATCCGTCCTGAAAACACGACAGCTGAATATCACTGTGTCATCCTAAGCATCGCTGAATCGCCTGTCCAAGCTGGCGTCCTCTGGGTCGGGACGGACGACGGCCAGGTCCATGTCTCCCAGGACGGTGGCCAGACGTGGACAAACGTGACGAAGAATATCCGGGGCCTCCCGCCGGACGGCTTTATCAGCCACGTCGAAGCCTCCCGGACCGGCGCCGGCGTGGCCTACGTCACGGCTGACCGCCACATGCTGGACGACCTCCGGCCCTACGTATATAAGACGACCGATTTCGGGAAAACTTGGACGAATATCACCGGCAACTTGCCGGCCCAAGCTTACGTCCACGTCCTTCGGGAGGACCCGAAGAATCCCGACGTCCTGTACGTCGGCACCGAATTGGGAATCTTCGCCTCCCTCACCGGCGGTGGCGAGTGGGTCCCCCTCCGAATGAAGAACCTCCCGACGGTCGCCGTCCACGACATCCTGGTCCACCCGACCGAAAATGACCTAATCATCGGGACTCACGGTCGAAGTATTTGGATTCTGGACGACGTCGGGTTCCTCCAGCAGTTGAACACCCAGGTCCTTGCCGCCGACATGCATCTCTTTGACCTACGGGATGCCTGGCGCTATCAACCCTGGCGGTACAAATGGGACTTCTTGGGCGATAAGCCCTTCCGGGGTTCTAACGGTTCTTATGGGGCCCTCATCACCTACTATCTGAAAAGTGCGCCCGACGAGAAGACACCCGTAAAGGTCCAAATCCTGGACACCCAAGGAAAGGTCATCCGCGAGATCGACGGCACCAAGCAAGCGGGGATTAACCGGGTTACGTGGGACCTCCGTCATACGGGCCCGCGTCTGCGTCGGCCCGAGCAGGCAGAAACCCTCGGGTTCTTTGGACCCCCGCCCGGTCCCCAGGTCCTGCCCGGCGACTACACGGTCCGTCTGGTCGTCGGGGACCGAAGCGTCGCGAAGCCCCTCCGGGTTCGCCTCGAACCTGACCTGGACGTCCCATGGGACGCCCTCCGGGCCCAGTGGGAGACAGCGATGCGTGTGCAAGACATGGTCTCATCGATCAATGACGTCCTTCGGACCTTGGACAGCCTCGAACAGCAAGCCAAAGCCCTCCAGCAGACCCTGCGGAGCCAGCTTCCTAAGACTCCGGAAGCCGTCTCGAAGACCCTCGAGGACCTCCTCCGACGGGTTGATGAGATCCGCAAGCCCTTGGTCCGAGACCCCGAGCTGACTTACTACCAGGCGGCGCCTCAACTTCTGGAGAAACTAGGATACTTGCTGGGTATTGTGGAGCAGGCCAATGCGGCTCCGACCCGTCATCAGATGGAATACCTCCAGCAGTTGGAGACGCCGTACAAATCGGCTATGGACGCTGCCCACCGCTTCCTGAAGGAAGAAGTCCCTGCTGTCAATCGGACCCTCCAGCAGAACGGCGTGCCGACCCTTCTCGTTAGCGATCCCGGCTCCGTTCGCTAGAATGGGGTTGGATCCCAGCCCCATTCGCTAGAAGGGGTTTTTATCGGTCGACCCCGCTCTGGCGAGCCGGGTGGGAATGGGTTGCATCCCGCATCTTGCGCTTGTATGCTGGGCTTCCGGAGGTTGGCCATGACAGTCTCGACATCCGTCTTGGAAGCCCTGATCCAGAAGCCCATCCGAGCCCCCCGGGGTCCGACCCTCCACTGCAAGGGATGGCCCCAAGAGGCGGCCCTGCGCATGATGATGAATAACGTCGACCCTGAGGTCGCCGAAAAGCCTGACGAACTCATCGTCTACGGCGGCACTGGGAAGGCAGCCCGCAAT
>JANXAA010000398.1 GCA_025061865.1 Acidobacteriota bacterium
AGGCGGGTACGGCCCCCGAAAATCCCGACCCTGCTCGATCAGGCTTTATCTGGATTTCCGGTAGAGGTCCTCCTTACCCAGCCTTGCCCCTCAAGCCTTCGAACAGCTCCATCTTGATGGAGGCACAGGCTTCGGCTTGGGGACGGAGAACCGGAGACCGGCACCGCCTGCGGTCGAGTCGCCGGCGTGCTCGCCGTGAAAGGGCACGGACCAGAAATAGGTCACAGCTTGGGTCATTCTAAAAGGGGCAAGCGACATAAGTAAGGGGTAGATATTTTTAGTATTCTCTACTCTATATGCCTTATACCTTCTTTATGCCCCTGCGCTACGCTCCCTGTCCTTCACCCGGTTCTATGACAGGAAACGTGAATATCCATTCGACCCAGAGGGCCGACAAGCTCGACGGCCGGACGGCCCAGTCTTGCAGACTCGGCCCCAGGAAGCCGGCGACGGCCTCCAGGGTAGACCGTTCGAGGATGTCTGTCTGGACGCTCAGCCGATGGGGGGGGCCGGCCACCCACTCGAAGGCTTGGCCCCGACACGTGAGGATCAGCCAGGAGACGAGACTCCACAAGTGGGCCCGGGGATCGCCCCGCCATCGGAGTCGGACGAGATGCCCATGCATCAGCCAGGCCCGTTGGTAGTGGTCGGGGAACCACACGCAGACCCGCCGCCGCTGGACCTCGGCCACGAGGCCGACGGCATCTCCCGGCAGGTTCATCTGACCCGGCCGGGGCCGAACCAATTCCCCGACCCGCAGGAGCCCGTTCGTCATTGAATCGTCCAGCCCGTAAGGGTATCTATCACCGCCATTTGCAGCCTACAGGACATAAGCGGGCACGAGTCTCCCCCGCACCCCATCGGCCCCGTTCGAGTACTTTGTTTACTTGAATTTTTTAGCGGTCGGTCTTGGGTGTTAGGGGTCGAGGGTCCGGGATCAGGTTTTCCCTATAGACTAACCAAAGATTCAGCTGGGCAAAGCCTCAGCCATCCCATTATCCACTCCTTATCGATGATTTTCCGGATACAGGCGATCCGGCGGGTAGGCGATATAAGCTAGGCGTAGCCCTTGGGGTGGAGCTTTCAGGCGAACCCAGTCGTGGAGCTGTTCGACCAGGATCCGCCGGACGGCGTCCGCAGGCTTGCGGCCCATGCCGATCTCGACGAGGAGGCCGACGATGTACCGGACCATTCCCCGTAGAAAGCCTGGGCAAGCAATATGAAACACGTACAGGGGGTGTCGATTGTCCCAGCGGGCCCAGAGGACCGTCCGAACGGCTTCCTGGCCCGGCTGGAGGCCCTTCCCGAAGGGGGCATAGTTATATGTCCCCACGAGGTCCTGGGCCGCCTCGACCATGGCCCCGAAGTTTAGGACGACGGGGAGAGACCACACGTAGGGATACAGGTACGGTGGCGTTACCTCGCCTGTATAGACCTGGTAGACATACTCCTTCCACAGGGCCGAGAAACGGGCGTGGAAGTTAGGCGGGACCCGCTCCAGAGCCCGGACCCGGACGTCCCAGGGGAGCACGCTGTTCAGTGACCGGCAGAGGCGCGTCGTGTCGATGGGTCGAGGCAAGTAGAAGTGGGCGACTTGATAATCGGCGTGGACCCCAGCGTCCGTCCGCCCGGCCCCCGTCAAACGGACGGGGTAGTTTAGGATCATTCTCATTTTTTCCTCGAGGGTGCCCTGTACGGTCGGACCGTGGGGCTGATACTGCCACCCCCAGTAACGCGTCCCGTCATACTGCACGATCATGCGGTACTTGAATTGAGTCATGGTCCCAACCAGGGGAGCCAGTTAGGCAGGTCGGCAGGTGGGCAGATGAGGTTGGGTAACCTACGTTTCGACCTTCGACTGGACCGGAGACCGAGGACCCGAGACAGGCGCTGGCCCACACCAGTCGCCGGTTTCCTGTCCGCAGGCGGGTAGGTCTACAGACCCACGGGTCCGAGGCCGACGCCGTCATCAGGATTCAGCCGGCGACGACTTACGGGGGCAGGGCCGGGTAGAAGGGAACCCCGTCGGAAAATCCATCCGGACAAGCCTGATCGAGCAGAATTGGGGTTTTCGGAGTTCTCCTCGAAGGTCGCCCTGTGGCTAATCGATCCCTATCACCTTGCCCCTTGGCCGACCTACCCACCTACTCATCTACCTATCTGCTGACTTGTCTACCAGCCGATCCGTGACGGCTCCCCGGAGCATCCAGGGGGACTTGCGCCTGACAAAGGGGACAGTCGTCCGCCTCGAAGTTCGGGACCTCCATCCGGAGCAAGTAGACTTTCGGCCATGGGAAGGT
>JANXAA010000399.1 GCA_025061865.1 Acidobacteriota bacterium
TTCTTGACGCCGAACTCAGCCATCATGTTGGGAATGACCATCCGACTCTCGAGACTCCACTCCCGGAGGACCGGTCCGTGGAACTCGACGGACAGATAGAGGCCCCCGTCGGCGCCGAGGTCGCCGAGGACTTTCAGGCAAAGGTCCTTCGTCGTCACGCCAAAGGGAAGTCGGCCGCGGAGGACGATACGCATACTATCCGGGACCCGGAGCCACAGCTCGCCCGTCGCCCAGAGGGCCGCTACCTCGGACCGACCCACGCCGGCCCCGAAAGCACCCATCCAGCCGTAGTGGGTCGTGTGGCTGTCGGCGCCCAAGATCACCTGACCAGGCAGGACAAGGGCCTCCTCACTGACGACCTGATGACAAATGCCACGGCCGACCTCGTAGAAGTGGCGAATGCCCTGGTCCCGGACGAAGCGGCGGATTTCGGCATGATTTTGGGCATGCTGAGGTGTCGGCGGGGGCACGGCATGGTCGAGGACGATGACGATACGCTCAGGGTCCCAGACCCGCTGAACGCCCAGACTGGCAAAAACCTGAGCGATGGCCGCCGTGTTGTCATGACTGAGGACGACGTCGGGCCGGACGTCTATGACCTCACCGGCCGTGACGGCCACTCGTCCGGCGACCCGGGCCAGCGCCTTCTCAGCAAACGTCTTAGCCGCCATCGGTCCGCCCTCCAGAGGCCACAGGCATCGGGGCCCGCTCCTGGACCCATCGGTGCAGGGCTTCGTCCACGTCCTCGATCGTGATGGGCCGCTCGTCGGCCAAGGCCTTCACCTGGGCCGTCACCTGCCGGATCTCCTCGTCTGTCAGGCCCAAGCCGAGTTCGTCGGCTCGGAGCTTGATGGCGTGCCAACCCGTCAGACGGTGGGCGACGGCGATAGACCGACTCAGACCAAAGTCGGCAGGGTCCAGGACTTCATAGACGGCCGGGTGATGCAAGACAGCCTTGGTATGAACCCCCGCCTTGTGGGCAAAGGCACCCAAACCCGTGACGTAGTTATTAAAGGGCACTTCCAAACCGAGGATCTCGGCGACCATCCGGTCCAGCTCAGGGAGCACGGCCAGGTTGTACTTCCGCCGTATGAGGTCCCGGTCGAGGGTATACAGCCGGGCGATGAACCCGCCGAGGGGCGTGATGCCGACCCGTTCTCCGATGCCCAGGACGGTCGTGTCGATGTGGGTCGCTCCCGCCCGGAGAGCCGCCAGGGCATTGGCGACGGCACAACCCGTGTCGTCGTGACCGTGAAATTCGATGTCGGCCCGGGTCATCCGGCGAAGTGTCCGGACCGTCGTATAGACCTGCCACGGCGTGGCAACGCCGACCGTGTCGGCCACGCCCAGGCGGTGGACGACGCCCAACCGGTCGATGGCCAGGTAGACCCGAAATATGTCCGCCCAACGGCTCCGAAAGGTGTCCTCTGTCGAGAACCGAAGCTCGACGTGCGGGGCTTCCGCCCGAATCAAGCTCAGGACCTCAGCGGCTCGGTCGATGACGGCCTCGACGTCCAGACCGTGACTGAATCGCTGGAGGTATGGCGAGACGCCCAGGAAGACGCTGATCCCCTGCGCCCCGGACTCGATCGCCCGGAGGGCATCGTCCCGGTGACACCGGATATGGACGACGACTTTGCTCCGCAGGCCGAGCCGCAGGATCGTCCGGACGTCCTCCAGGCTCTTGGGCGAGGTCGCCGGATTCGTCAGCTCGATGTACTCGACGCCGAATCGGTCCAGGGCCATGGCGATCCGGACCTTGTCGTCGGTCGTGAAGTAGGCATGAACGAACTGTTCGCCCTCTCGGAGGGTCGTATCGACGATGTAAAAGGGGCCAAACGGCACAGGGACCTCCCGTCGGGTAAGGTGGTTATGGCAGAGAGATTCCCTCCCGGCGTGGGCTCGACGCCTCCCGACTGTTTGTTGTATATCTTTGCATGCTCGCTGCAATATTATACGCCAGCAGGGGACTCGCGTCAAGTCGACGGGGGATCCGGACAGGTCCCGGGCCCCGGGTGTCCCCAAAGAGACCCCGGCCCACAGACCACCTGTCCCGAAAGCAGGCCGGGCATGCCGCATAGAGGCGAAGTCATCCAAAGGGGTGAGGGGGGATAGGCCGGCTTGCGGACGGCTTGACCTCGGTGTCCCGGGAATCTAATCTTATGTCAGCCGGTGGGTATCCGTGGGCTTCGACATGGAGGGTGTAGCTCAAGCGGTCAGAGCGTTGGGCTGTGGCCCCAAAGGCTGTGGGTTCGAGTCCCATCACCCTCCCCAGGAAGCCGGCTCCGGT
>JANXAA010000039.1 GCA_025061865.1 Acidobacteriota bacterium
TATAGAGTACCTGCAGGGCCTGCTCCCCGTCGGACTTCAGGCACAGCGTGTCGTCGTTGACGTACATCTGCACAAACGTCCGGCAGGTCTCGGTGTCGATGCCCCGGCCAAAGACCCGAGCATACTCGAGAGCGGCTTTCATATTGAGCATGGCGTACAGAATACTATGCCGAAGTAAGCATGCGACCGACTCGGCCATCGCCTCCCCCAAGTCCCGGCGAACGACGTTGACACCCAGTGGAATCGGCAAGCCCGTCGTATCGGCCCACCAATGGCCCAGGTCGACGACCTCGCAAAGACCTAAGGCCGGATACGTCAACTGGCCCTCGTGGATGACGAGGCCGGCGTCGACCTCGCCCCGGGCTACGGCCGACAGGATACGGTCGAAGGTCATGATCACTGGCTCAAAGTCCGGGAGGTACAGTCGTAGGAGCAGAAAGGCCGTCGTGTGTCGTCCTGGGACGGCGATGCGCCGCCCCCGCAGGTCATCCGGCGGGATGGATTCTCGGGTCAGGACCTTCGGACCGTACCGCCGTCCGACGGAGGCCCCGACCCGGAGAAGTCGATACCTCGAGGCGACCCATGGATAGACGGCCGCCGAGATAGCCGTGACTTCCAGTTCCCCTCGAAACGCTCGGTCGTTGAGCGTCTCGATGTCGGCCAGGACGTGTTCGATCCTCCAGCCGTCGAGGCTGACGGCGCCTACGACGATACCGAAAAACATGAAGGCATCGTCGGCGTCCGGACTGTGACCGACCCGCAATGTACGACCCTCCGCCATGGCGTCCCTCCCTTTTATGCCCGGAGGGTAAGATGCGGGGATGGAATCCTTAGGTACCATGTATCGAAGTAAGGACTTAGACAAGTCTAAACCACGCAGTGGAGGGTTCCCGCTTTTCCAGAACCTGGCATCCGGACCCTGAGCCCCCTTCTGGCCTGTCCCACTTTCGGATCACCTCGTACAGTGTCGTCCGTTGAGCCGGGATGAAACCGGCCGACCGGATAAGGTCAACGACTTCCTCGACCGACGACCGATTCACGTGCCCGGTCGCCTCGTGGACGTGCTCTTCCAGCAGGACTCCTCCGAAGTCGTCGGCTCCAAAATAGAGAGCGACCTGACCGACCTTCTTGCCCTCCGAGAACCATGATGCCTGGATATGGTCCAAGTTGTCGAGGTAAATGCGACTTAGGGCGATGATGCGCAGATACTGCTGGGGCGGACTTCGGTGAGGGACCCACTTCCGCAGGTACGTGTGATCCGGCTTGAAACTCCAGGGGACGAAGGCCGTAAAACCGCCTGTCTCGTCCTGAAGCGACCGGATGGCCTCCAGATGGGCGACGATGTCCTCGGGCGTCTCGACGTGGCCATACATCATCGTCGCCGTGCTCCGCATGCCCAGTTCGTGGGCCGTCCGATGGACTTCCAGCCATTCGGCGGCCGGGCCCTTCTTGGGGCTGATGCGGCGACGCACGCGGTCCGACAGGATCTCAGCGCCTCCCCCGGGGAGGGTCGACTGGCCGGCTTCCTTCAAGCGCTCGAGGACCCCCCGGACGGATAGGCCCGAGACCTCCGCCATGAAGCGGACCTCTGAGGCTGTGAAGAAGTGAGGCGTCACCTGGGGAAACCGCCGGCGGGTCTCCCGGATCAGCGTTAGATAGTAATCCAAGGGCAAGGCTGGGTTATGACCGCCTTGCAGAAGGACCGTCGTCGCCCCCCGAGCGACGGCCCACTCGATTTTCTGGAGGACTTCCTCGACGCTGAGCGTGTAGGCATCCGACGCCCCCGGCTTCCGGTAGAAGGCGCAGAACAGACAGTCTGTTACGCACACGTTCGTGTAGTTGGGGTTCGTGTCGACGACGAAGGTCACGACAGGTTCCGGATGTCTGCGAAATCGGAGAGCTTGGGCGACTTGCCCGAGGGTCAGGAGGTCGGCCTCCGTCAAGAGGCGCAAGCCCTCCTCGGACGTGATGCGTCGACCGTCGAGAACCTTGTCGAAGATGGCCTGGACCGATGTCATGAGACACCCCTTACACTATGAAGTCCCCAAGTCCCGGGTGTCAGGCGCGAAGAGAAGTTCCAGGCATCTCGTCTTGGGAAAGGACCATCGACCCAGCAGGCCCATAACCCTACGATCCTTCTTCTACACTGAGACCTGGGACCTAAGACTCGGGACCTCCATCCGGTAGAACCGTTCCCAACCGTCGAGAGCTGCCGGACTCAGCCGATACTCGAAGCGCCTTAGATATTCGATTTGCCAGGGCCGCAGGCCGTCAACAGGACCGCCGCCGTAGAGCTGGGGCAAGTAAGCCTCTAAGGCCGCCGAAAGGCGTTCGTACCACGCCCGCCGCCAAGCGGCGGGTCGATCCCGCCGAACGACCCATCGGGCAAATACAAAGGGCCGACCTTGCCATCGGGTCCACTCGTCCCCCAGGTCATACATAAACGGAAATGCCTGGGCCCGGACGACGGCCTCGCCCGCAGTCATGCGGCCATCCGGAAGTTGGAAAGTTCGGTCCCTCAGCCATTCGGGATTCGGGAGTCGGTGAGACCCGTTGTGGAGTATTTCCACACATCGGTTCCCCGCCGATGAGACGTCTAAGTCCTTAAGTTTCCGGACTTCCGGACGGCCCGGTTCCTGAGCCCCCGCATGAACCGGTGCCGGGGTCACCAAATTCTCACATGCCCGGACGGCCGGGCTACGTTCCAGGTAGATGGCCAAAGCCGTGTCGCCGATGACCAGCCAGGCCTCGGCCTCTTCCGGCGTCGGCGACCACCGCCAGTCCCAGACGCCGTACCGATCCCTCAGAAGGACCGTCAAGAGCCGGACCGATACCGAACTTTCGGGTGTCGCACAGATACGGGCGCCGGTCAGGGCCCCGACCGGCCGCTGGGCCAGTAAGAGCACGCTCCAGACAGGACCCGCCACGGCCAAGCCGAGGTCGCCTAAGGGCTCGTACCGGTCCGCCAGGGTCGGGACGTCCACGACCGGCAGGATGGCTACGTCCAGCCGTCCGGTCTGAGCGAACTCGACGAGGGCCCGCGGGGCCGCCACGACCCGCTCGATGTCTTCCGGCAAACCCCGCACGAAGGGCCAGATGTTCAGGTACGGGAAGTAGCCGACCGCATCGGGCATGACCCGGCCTCGTCCGCATAGACCCGGATTACGTTGTGGAGGGCATCCCGCTCGACGGGAATGCGACCGGCCGAGCGGATCATCCGGACGATGCGCTCCCGCGTGAGTTGGGCCGGGCTTTCGGCCCCAGCCGCATGCATGATCCGTTCGTCGCCCAACGTGCCATTGACGTCGTCGGCCCCGAAGTGGAGAGCGACCGATGCTAGGTCCTCTCCCATCGTGACCCAGTAGGCCTCGACGTGGGGAAAGTTGTCTAGCAGGAGCCGGGCGACGGCGACCATCCGGAGCTCGTCGGTCGGCGGCGTGGGCCGGTCGACCAAACGCGTCGTCCCCAACTGATAGGCGAAGGGGATGAACGTCATGAAACCGCCCGTCTCGTCTTGGAGCTCCCGTAAAAGAAGCAAGTGCTGGAGCCGTTCCTCCAGCGTCTCCAGGTGGCCGAACATCATCGTGGCGTTCGAGCGAATCCCCATCCGATGCGCAAGGCGGTGGATCTCCAACCACCGGGCCGGCGAAGCCTTGCCGGGAAACAAAAGCCGGTGGAGTCGTTCAGAGAAGACCTCGGCCCCGCCGCCTGGCAAGAGGTCCAGGCCCGCCGACCGCAGACGCGCCAGGCTCTCTTCCGGAGAGACCCGCCACCGCCGCCAGAAATAGTCGATCTCAGCCGCCGTGAAGGCCTTAATCTGAATGCGGGGGAAGCGGGCCTTAATAGCTCGGAGCAAGTCTTCGTACCACTCGAAGGGAATGTCCGGATGGTGGCCGCCGACGATATGAACTTCCCGGAGCTCGTCGCTGAGCTGGGCTAAAACGCCCTCGATGCTCATCTCGTAAGCGCCCGGCTCGCCCTTCTTTTTAGCAAAGTCACAGAATTTACAGGACAGGACGCAGACGTTTGTCGGATTGATGTATCGGTTGAGGACAAAATAGACGTAGTCGCCGGACTTCTGACGCTTGACAAAGTCGGCCATCCGGCCAAGGGCCAGGAGGTCCGGCGTCTCGAGCAAGACCCGGCCGTCGGCGGCCGACAAGCGCTCGCCGGTCTGCACCTTGTCCCAGATAGGCGCCAAGCGGACGTCTCGAAGCAGCATAGATGCCTCTGCACATCGGGCAGATAGATAGGCGCCCGTGGGATTTCGACCGCTGACCTTCCCATCTGCGCTATCTGCCGACCGGGCGACTGATTTCCTCCAGGCCGATGCTCCGGAGGAGAGTCGCGTAGACGGTCGGAAACTTCTGCCGCAGGGGCAGCGGCTTCCTTTGATGGAGCCAGTCGACTAAGATGGCATGGATGGCCCCGACCCACATCCGGGCGACAGTCTCGGTATCGTCGACAGCGAGACTCCCTTCGGCGACCGCAGCGTCGAGCTCCTGCTGGATCAGGGCGGCGATGCGGTCCTGGATTTCGGCCTGCTTGACGTCCAGGGGCGGTCCCAGGCTGGCCAACTTCAAGAAGATGAGGCGGACGACAGGCCGATGGCGCTCAAAGAGACGAAACCCCGCTTCCAGGGCGGCCCGGAGCTTCTGCCGCCGGCTGGGTCCGGCTGCGTTCATGGCGGCTTCCATCCGGCGGACCAGCATGTCGGCCAGGCTATCGATGAGGCTCAGGAAAAGGTCCTGCTTGCTGGGAAAGTACAGGTAGAGGGCGCCCTTGGAGAGGCGGGAGGCGGCGGCGATGTCGTCCATCGTCGCCTCGTGGTAGCCCCGACGGGCAAACACCCGGAGGGCCGCATCGACGATGCGCCGGCGGGTCGTCTCGGACCGGGTCGGACGAGTCTTCTTTTTCACGTTCATGACGGGTTCTACTCCCCCAGCCCTGGCAAGGTCTTAGGGGCAAGGCCTGGGTATGAAAGACGAGAATGCAAGGTACCAGCCCTACCGGGCCCGCTTGAATCCCATACCCGGCACCCAACACCTGATACCTGTTTTATGACTGATTTTATGACTGACCGGTCAGTCAGTCAAGGACCCCGACCCGGGATCGGCAAGAAGTGGGACACCCATGTGCGGGAGAGCCCCGAGGCTCTTTCTCGGTGGAAGGCGGACTTCGGGCAGACTCCCGGCGTTCCGAAGGAGACGGCCAAGACCTTTGGTCTATCCCATTTTTCGTACCGGGCCGTCCAGCCTTAAGGACCTCCTACTTCCCTACCTTACTCCAGATAACCCCGTGCCCGGAGGGCCTCTATGAACCGAGTGTAGGCTTCGGTATAGAGGTCTTGCGTGTGGGGTCGGGGGACGACCGTCCGGTCGACCCGGACCATCGATCGGGTCCGGGCGATCAGGCCGTCGCCAACGACCGCCGTGGCGGCAAGGATGGCCGCTCCGACGGCTGCCCCGAGGTACCGGGGCCGGACCAGGGCCCGTCCGAGGACGTCGCTCCGGATTTGAAGCCAGACTTCGCTTCGGGACCCACCCCCGGCGGTGTACACCATGTCCCCGACCGTCGCCCCGAGGCGAGTCAACAGGTCATAGGCCAGGCGCTCGACGTAGGCGACGCCTTCGAGGTACGCCGCATAGCGCTCGAATTCCGACCGAGGCGTTCCCAGCAGGAACCCCTGGGCCTGGGGCGCGATGAAGGGGAACCGTTCGCCGTGACGGACGAGGGGGTAAGCGATGAGCCCTGTCGGTGAGCACGCCCGGGCCTGTTCGTCCATAGCCTGCAGGTCGGCGTGGCCAAAAGCCTTGCGGAGACATTCGCCGCCCGTGTTGCTGGCGCCCCCCGGAAGCCAGAAGCCCTCAGGATGCCGGTGACAATACACGCGTCCCTGGGGGTCTCGGAGGGGCTCTTCTGTCACGCCCCGGACGACGAGGGTCGTCCCAAGCACGCTACACCACTCGCCGGGGGCGACAGCCCCGGCCGCTACCTGAGCGGCACAGCCGTCCGTCATCCCAGCCACGACGAGGGTCCCCCGCCGGAGACCCGTCCACTCGGCTCCCCTGGCATCGACCCATCCGATGGGCGTGCCTGGCGGTACGACGACTGGGAGCCTCTCGGGGTCGATACCCACCACCGAGAGGGCTGGCGACCAGACCTGACGGACGGGGTCGTGGCCCGTCTTCAGGGCGTGAGTCCAGTCCGTGACCCATCGGCCAGTCAGTCGCCCCGTCACGAAGTCGGCGGCGTGGACGACGCGACAGGTCTGGGCCCAGACGTCGGGCTCATGCCGTTGGAGCCACAAGAGCTTGGGAAGGGGATCTGTGGGTCGAACGAACGTCAGTCCGCCGACGGCGGTCAGGATCTCTCGGGCTTCCTGCGTGGCTCGGACATCGTAGTACATGAGAGCTCGCCGTAGGGGTCGGCCCCGAGCGTCCAGGACGACGAACGTCCCCGACGTCGATGTTACGGCCAAGGCCCGAATCGAACGAGTATCTACACGGGTGCCGATGCTCCGAAGACACCGACCGAGGGCTGCCCACCAGTCAAGGGGGTCCTGCTCGACCCCGCCGGCCTCGGTCTCGTAAGTGACGATCGGTTCGGCGGCCTCGGCGTAAAGCGTACCCTGCAGGTCCAGGACGCAGACCCGCACGCCTTCCGTCCCGAGGTCGATGCCGGCCACCAGGGGCCCCATGTCGGTGCTGGGTGTGGGAAGCGGGGTGCTAGGATGGCGCATGAAACCCTCCGATTCGTGGAAACATAGATACGGATAATGATATGGCCGACTGGGGGCGGATGTCTTATACTTTTATAGGCATGGTCCTGGGGACTTGGAACAGACAAGGTGATGGATGTAAGATGCAGGATGCGAGATATCTAGTTCCTGGGCCGTGGGAGGCGGAAGGTCAGTTGTTGAAGATATGTATAGTTACAGAGCTTTACTTTTAGGAATTTGGCAATATCGATGTATTTGATCTAATTCTTAACACACTAGGACTCCACACCCGTGATGGAGAGGTGTCGATGAAATCGACCTCCCTTCTCGTGATCGCCTTGTTTCTGGCGGTCACGCTCTATGCGGGCTCCGACAACTTCACGTTGGCGGACGCCATCCTGGGTGCCGGTCAAACTGAGATCGTCTTGGACGCTTCCCATTGCAGTTCCCACCCCATCACGAAAGACGGGGGCGAGTTCCTGGCCGTCAAGTTTCAGCGACTGGGCTTTCTAATGAGCTTCCGGGAGTTTCCAAAGGCGGACCGGGGCCGTCTGGACGGGCATTACCGGATCGGTATCATCTTGGGTCGGCCCAGTTTCCAAGAGTCCCCCCTAGTCCTGTACCTCCACTTCAACGTCCAATCGGAAGACTACATCTACCTTCAGGTGTTCTCCCTAAGCCGGGTGGAGAAGGACTTTCAGTGCGAGGTCTTTGAGGATTTTGCGTCAGCCGCTGAGTACATCGGCCTCCGCCCCAGTCGGTCCGACCACATAAAGGCTGCTCTGCCATCCTCGCCTGGACGCCGGGTGTCCCCTCGACGGGTATAGCCATAACGCCAAGGGCAGAAGAGGCATAACGCAAAGCGGAAAAAGTGATGTGCTAGGCTTTGGCTTTATCGTCTCCTAAGGGTAAGGCGACGGGCTGCCAAACGCCTGCGGGCGAACCGGAAGCGGATTTCGAAGCCCGGCGACTTACCGGTCTGGCCTCCGGTCGGCTGGAGGGGAGAATGTAGGAAAGCGATTCTGACTCTTTACTCTTTGCCCTATACTCTTTGTCCTTCGATAGAGTGACCCGTCTTAGCCCGTTTCTTCCGAAGACGGTTCTCGAAATTCCAAGAGACCCTGACGCCGCAAGTCGGTCAAGAATTCGACGATATCTCGGCGGATCGTCTCGATGTCCCCGGCATATCGTTCGGCCATCGCTTGGGCGATGGCTTCCACGTCGTGGTACCCGTCACAGCGGTGGAGGACTTCCCAGGCGACCTCGTCGAGCTCCATGTAGCCCTCGGGCAAGAGCAGGAGATACGCCCCCGGCCTTTCCCGCAAGTAGACACCCTTCCTCAAGACAGGAATCCACCTCCCTTCCATACACTCCCCCGGGAAGGCAGTCATCGACGGGGGACTGAGCCACGAGGACGCTCTCATCCCCACGGGTCTCTACGGCCCGCTCACTTCGTCGTAAGGTGTCTTGCCGTCGTTCCGGACGACGTACTCGAGGTAGACGGCGTCCAGAAGCGACCACAGGAGCTCGGTCTTGAAGATGAGGGCGTGCAGGCAACGGCGCTGGTCCTCGGCCGTGACGCAATACTGCCGCAAGATCTCCAAGGCATCGGCGGCGTCCTGGCGAGCCGCCTGAAGCCGCCACTCAAAGTAGGTAAACCCATCAGGTCGAATCCAGGGGTAGTGGCGCCGAAGGGCCGTCAGGCGTTCCTCGATAGCCGTCGGGGCAAATAACTCGGTCAACGAGGAGGCTACGCCCTCCAGCCAACTGCGGGTCTTGCAGAAGTTCACGTAAGCGTCCCCGGCCAGGCGCACGCCCGGAAGGACATCTGCCTGCAGGATTTGGTCTCGCCGAAGGCCCATTGCCTCGCCGAACCGAAGCCAGGCCTCGATGCCGCCCGGCTTGTCGGCCGTTCCATCGTGGTCCAGGATCCGTCGGATCCAGACACGCCGGACTTCCCGGACGGGACAGTTTGCCAAGATGGCCGCGTCCTTGATAGGGATGACCGACTGGTAGTAAAAGCGGTTGACCAACCAGGCCCGCATTTGCCCCGGTGTCAATTGCCCGCCGTTCATCAAACGATGGAAGGGGTGCTGGTGGTGGTAACGCTGAAACCCCTCCCGCCGTAGGACTTCCACGAACTCATCAAAGGGCAGGGGACGGTCGCCTATCGGCATGGCCAAACTACTCCCCCTGAGGTCTCGGGTCCCAGGTATCAGGTCCCATCCTGCTAAGACCTTCCCTGAAATTGGCCAGACTTCGTCTACGCCCGGACACCCGGCGCCCAGGACCTCATCACGGCGGCTAAGTGCCCCGGACACCGACGGCGTCCGGGGCACACCGGAAGGTCTTACACCTTCACCATAGAGTAGGCGCTAATCTCTGCGCCCACATTGACCTTCCGAACCATCGGCTTTTGCCACGGTTTCCGCATGGCTTCCCTCCTAAGAGAGCAGTTTTCCGGGTGTTGGGTAACCGCCTAATGGCCTACCCCGGAGAATCCCATCGGGACATGACATGGGTCCGGGGGACGGCCTTTCCGTCCACTGACCGCAGGGTCGACTCGATAAGTGCGTCCAGCATGGGTCGATGGGGCGAAAACTCGCACACAGGGTCTGTCACGTCGGCCCGACCCGTCAGGAGGTAGGCCTGACAGCGACAGCCCCCGAAGTCGAGGGTCCGAAGCGGGCAGGACCGGCAAGGCTCCGGAAGCCAAGCCTCGCCCCGAAATCGCTGAAAGGCCTCCGAGTTCCACCAGATGTCGGCCAGGCTCCGGTCCCGCACAGTGTCAAACCGAAGCTCCCGGATGACCTTCGCCCCGTGGCATGGCAAGACTTCCCCGACTGGATTGACGACCATGTAAACTTGGCCCCACCCCAACATGCACGGCTTGGGTCGCTTCTCGTAAAAGTCCAGGCCGACCATCGTGATGACCATCGTGTCGGCCCAACGTTCCTTATACTGCCGAGCCAGCTCGACGGCCCGCTCGACCTGCTCGGGCGTCGGGAGTAGGGCCGCTCGGTTCTTCCAGGCCCAACCCGCAAACTGGGTCATGGCCAGCTCCAGGCGCTCGACGCCCAGGTCATGGGCGAAGTGGAGGATGGCCTCGAGGTCGTCAATGTTCCACCGGTGTAGGACGACGTTCAGCGTCAGGTAAACCCCCGTGTCCCGGAGCCAAGCCATCCGTTCCATCTTGCGCTTGAACGTCTGGGGCCCCCCGATGCGGTCATTGAGGGTCGGCTCGTGAGCCTGGAAACTCGCCTGTACGTGGTCGACGCCCCGCTCGATGAGGTCTCGCCAATAAGCCTCGTCATAGAGAGTCAGATTCGTGATGAGATTTACGTAGAGGCCCTGGGCCTTGGCCCAAGCTACAAGCTCCGGCAGGTCTCGCCGCAGGGTCGGCTCGCCCCCCGTGAAGTGCACGTGTAGGACCCCCAGCTTAGCCGCCTCCGTCAAGACCCGGACCCATTCGTCTGTCGTCAACTCGGCGGCGGCCGGGTAGGCCGAGAGGTCCGTCGGGTTATAACAGTAATAACAGAACATATTGCATCGGTACGTCAGCTCCGCCACGAGTGCCTTCGGTGCACCCACCCCCGGGTCCATCGAGACCTCCTGGAAGGACCAAATATGGGACTCAAAGGGGGTCAGCAAGAAACGTGCCAGACCCAGGATGTCTTAAAAGTGGGACGAATAAGGCTTCTAAGACGGCTTCGGGGACCTCGGGAGGGGGGATTTGACCCACTGGGTCATATGACCCAGAGAATTGACCCATGGGCAGGGATCGATGGGGGGAAAGCCATAGTGTTAGGACTCACATGGCGCCGACCTCGCGGCGGACCCGGAAATGACTCCGGGAGATGTTGAATTTCTTCATCCGGTAGCGGAGGGTGTCTCGGCTAATCCCCAGGAGCCGGGCCGCCCTCACACAGTTCCCCCGTGTGGCCGCCAGGGCTTGCTCGATCATCTGCTTTTCGATCTCGGGCAGGCTGAAGCCTTCTGAGGGCCATCCCGGGACCGGGCTGGACGGACCGGCGGCCTTCAGGTCCCGGTCCTCGAGGGCCCAACTCAGGCCGAG
>JANXAA010000003.1:0-7391 GCA_025061865.1 Acidobacteriota bacterium
ATTGGCGTGAAGGCCGACGACCTCCTGGACGCCCTGGAGGCCCAGGCCCAGCGCGAGGTCCAAGCCCGGCATCCCGACCTACCGCCCGACGAGCAGGCCCGCGTGGCCCGGCAGATCGCCTGCGGGGCCGTGCGGTACTACTTGCTCCGCTACGGCCGCCAGACGGTCATCGCCTTTGACATCGACGAGGCCCTTCAGATGGAGGGCGATACAGGTCCCTACTTGCAGTATGCCTGGGTCCGGGCCCGGAACATCTTCGAGCGCTTGGGCGTCTGGCCCGACTGGGTCGACTACTTGCAGTCGACTCGACCGGTGGACCTACCCGAGAACTACTGGGCGTCTGAGGAAGGCATGGCGACATGGCAACTCTTCTATCAAGCCCAGCAACTACGGGATTGGGTCTGGAAAGCCGTGAACGCCCTGGAGCTGAATCTGATCACGCAGTACATCTACCAGCTCTGCCAGCAATTCCATCGGTACTACCTGAAATACCGGATTAAGCAGGCCCCAGACCCGACTCTGCGGTGGCTTCGGGCCGCCGCTGTCGGGGCTGTCGTCCATAGCTTGGCCCAGGGCCTGGACATTCTGGGCATCCCGCGGCCGGACTTGATGTAGGAGTATGAGGTGCGGGGTTCGGGAGAGGCCCTCTCCAAGACCCTGACCCCTAAAAACCTGGCACCCAACCCCGAAAACTCCGTCATGCCGAAGATTTCCGTCGTCATCCCGTTTTACAACGAAGAGACCAACGTCGCCCCGGTCTTGAACGAGCTCTTGGAGGTCTTAGATGGCCTGCGGGCTCGACGGGGCTGGACTTTCGAGGTCCTGTGCGTCGACGACGGGAGCTCGGACGGGACGCTAGCCGAGGTCCTGGCCTTCGTCCGACGGCGGCCCGAAGTCCGGGCCCTCCAGTTCGGCGTCAACTACGGTCAGACGGCGGCCCTATCGGCCGGATTCCATCAGGCCCGGGGCGAGTGGGTCGTCACGATGGACGGCGATGGCCAGAACGACCCCCAAGACATCCCCAGGCTCCTGGACATGATGGAACAATCGGATTATGACGTCATCAGCGGGTGGCGTAAGGACCGGAAGGACCCCTGGCTGACCCGACGGCTCCCCTCGCGAGTCGCCAACGCCCTGATCTCCCATATCACGGGCGTCCGTCTGCGGGATTACGGGTGCACGCTGAAGGTGTACCGGCGCGAGCTCCTACAGGACTTGCACCTCTACGGGGAAATGCATCGCTTCATCCCGGCCCTGGCCCGTTGGCTGGGCGCTCGCATCGCCGAGGTCCCCGTCAGACACCGGCCCCGGACGCGGGGGACTTCTAAGTATGGCCTCTCCCGGGTCTTCCGGGTCTTGCTGGACCTGCTGGTCGTCAAGTTCCTTCTGCACTACTCGACCCGACCCATTCACTTCTTCGGGACCGTCGGGATTGGGGTCGCCGTCTTGGGATGGATCGCCCTGGCTTGGGTCGTCGCCCTCAAGCTATGGGACCCCGTGACGTACCGCATCAACCGGAACCCTCTCCTGTACGTGGGCTTGACTTTCGAGATGATCGCCTGTCAATTGATCCTCATGGGCCTGCTGGGCGAAATGCTCGTCCGGATTTACCATGAGACGCAACGCAAACCGATTTACCGAATCAAATACCTTTACGCCCATGCTGGAACGCTCGGAGACGACCGACTCGTTCAGGGGGTCTCTGTGGATCCCCATGCCGTGGGTGCAGATGGTCCGGGCCCGGGCCCCCTTTGACCGGACTTATCGCCACGGCCTGATGGAGGGCTTTCAGGTCCACCGGCTTTGGTACGTGACCCGCCTGTGGCCAGGCGTCCCCCATCGACCCGACGACTGGATACCTGTCCCGTGGACGCATATCGTCGGATGCTTCCTGTGGACGGGGGGCCACCGACTTCGTCATCGGGGAAGCCTCCTGGCCGGATGCCTCCTGGCCATCGGACCCCAAACCGTCGAAGCCTACTGGTTCACGTCTGGGCCCGAAACGCGGGCGGGGACCCTTCGATGGCCCCGGACTTCCCGATGGGTCCCTCTTCGACTGGAATGGATCGAACATGAAGCCCCCTGAAGCCAAGCAACCCTTGCCGCCTTCGGTCCGAAAATATTTAGTGCAAGTCGCCCGAGAGAGTATCGTCGAATACTGTACAGAGGGTCGAAAGCCGACGCCGCGCTTTCCGGACCCGTCGTGTCGGGTCTCACGCGGGGTCTTTGTGACCCTCACCCAGAACGAGGCCCTGCGGGGATGCGCCGGTCTGCCCTGGCCTGTCCTCCCATTGGAGGAGGCGACCATCGAGGCCGCCGTCCGGGCCGCCCGGGACCCCCGGTTCCCGCCCCTGATGCCTAAGGAAGTCCCTTCCGTGCGACTGGAAGTCTCCGTCCTGACAGTGCCCGAGCCTGTCGAGGCCCAACGGGCCCTGGAAGAAATCCGGGTCGGTCGGGACGGTCTCATCGTCCGGTGGGGCGAGGTCCAGGGCCTCCTGCTCCCCCAGGTCGCTGTTCGCTACGGGTGGGACGTCGAGACCTTCCTGGCGCACACGTGCCGGAAGGCGGGCTTGCCGCCGGAGGCCTGGCGTTGGCCCAATTTACATATTTTTACATTCCAAGCAGAAATTATCCATGAAGGAGAGGAAACCCTATGATCCGACGTACATTCGCCATCACCCTGGTCGTCGCCTGGGCCGCCGGCCTGGCCTGGGGGCAGGCCCGCCCGGGCAAGGTCCGGGTCGCCGTCCTGGACTTCGAGAACAACGTCCCCCACGTCTGGTGGTACTGGGATACTCAACGCCTGGGCCGGGCGGCCGCCGACGAGATCGTCACCCAACTCGTCCGGTCCGGCAAGTTCTCGGTCATTGAGCGGGACAAGTTGGAACTGGTCTTGAAGGAACAAGCCCTGAGTGCTTCTGGAGCCATCGACCCCAGGACTGCCGTTCGTCTCGGTAAACTCTTGGGTGTCCAGCTGATCCTGACAGGTTCTATCACGAAGTTTAGCATCAAGCGTCACGGTGCCGGGATCGGGCCCCTACGGGCTCAAATCGGTCAAGCTCAATCAGCTTTAGATGTGCGACTCATCGATACCTCCACGGGCGAGATCGTCCTGGCTGCCAGCGGAGAGGGCGAGAAGAAGTTCGGCGGGGCCGCCTTCAAGAACATCGACTTTGAGAAGGAGTTCGATGCTGGCATCGTCTCCGAAGCTCTGCGGCCCGCTGTGGAAAAGACCGTCGCTCAAATCCTGGCACAGTATGACCAGCTTGGCGCCCATGCGGCGGCTGCCGTGCCGGCTTTGGGGAAAGTCGTCAGCGCGGACTCCCCGACAGCCGTCTATATCGACATGGGCGAGAATGCGGGCGTGAGGGTCGGCGACCGCTTCGAGGTCGTCCGGGTCGTCAAGGAAATCCGGGATGAGCACGGCGAACTCCTCGACACCGTCGAGGAGACCGTCGGGACCCTCGAGGTCACAAAGGTCCTGTCCAAGTCGTCCGTTTGCCGGGTCATCCGCGGCGGCGCCCAGAAAGGCGACAGGGTTCAGAAAACTCGGTCTTAGACGCTCCTAGATGTGGGGAAACCCTCGGGGGTAGGAGCGACCCCGGGGGTTGCTCCTACCTGCCAGGGGCTACCGTCTGCCCTCCAGGAGTCGTGCATGGGGAAAGAAACGTCTAAGGCGGATGTCGGTGCCACGAAACGGCCGAATCGCCTGATTCACGAGAAGAGTCCGTATTTGCGTCAGCATGCTTACAACCCCGTCGACTGGTATCCCTGGGGCCCTGAGGCCTTCGAAAAGGCTCGCCAGGAGGACAAGCCTATCTTTCTCAGCGTCGGCTACTCGAGTTGCCACTGGTGTCACGTGATGGAACGGGAGTCTTTTGACGACCCCGCTGTCGCCGACCTCCTCAACCGCTTCTTCGTACCCGTCAAGGTCGACCGGGAAGAGCGACCCGATGTGGACCAGATTTATATGCAAGCCGTGATCGCTATGACGGGCACGGGCGGATGGCCCCTGAACGTGTTCCTGACGCCGGACCTGAAGCCTTTTTTTGGGGGAACGTATTTTCCGCCTGACGACCGGTGGGGCCGGCCCGGTTTCCGACAAGTCCTGGAGGCGGTCGCTCGAGCCTGGCGGGAACGCCGCTCGGAGGTCGAACGCTCCGCTGAGGGCCTGACCCAGGCCCTTCAGGCCGCTGCCCGACGTTGGCGCCCGTCCGAGCCGCCACCGGAAGACGTCCCGGACCGACTGGTCCGCCAACTCGAACGAACGTTCGACCCCCAGCGGGGCGGCTTTGGGACGGCCCCGAAGTTCCCGCCCCACGCTCAGCTTCGATTCTTACTCCGGTACGCCTCTCGGACTGACTCACAGGTCGCCCGGACGATGGCCGAGACGACCCTGACAGCGATGGCCTACGGGGGCATCTATGACCAGCTCGGGGGTGGATTTCACCGTTACAGTGTGGACGCCGACTGGCTCATCCCCCACTTCGAAAAGATGCTATATGACAATGCCCAATTGGCCATCGTCTACGCCGAGGCTGCGGCGGCTACGGGGAACCCCCTGTACGGACGGATCGCCGTCGAGACGCTGGACTACCTTCTTCGAGACATGCGGTCCCCCGAGGGCGCCTTCTACAGCGCCGAGGACGCCGACTCCGACGGTCAGGAAGGTGCCTTCTACGTGTGGACCTGGGATGAAGTCCTGGCCCTCCTGGGCCCCGAACGGGGCCCGGGGTTCGCTGAACAGTATGGCGTTACACCGGAGGGGAATTTCGAACACGGGGCCAGCGTCCTCCACATAGATCGCCCCTTTCACGAAGTAGCCGACCGCTACGGCGTGCCGCTCGCCCGATGGCTGGACGAGATGGACCAGGCCCGTCGGGTCCTCCGGGCCGCTCGAGAAGCCCGACCCCGACCCCTGCGGGACGAAAAAATCCTGACCGACTGGAACGGCTTGGCCCTGTCGGCCTTCGCCCTGGGTGGCTTTTACTTACGTCGTTCAGACTACGTCGAGGTCGCCGAACGACTTGCCGACTGGCTGTGGGCCACGATGTGGGACGACGCCTCGAGCGGCCTTTTCCACCGCTTCATGGAAGGCGAGCGGACCGTCCCGGGCTTTTTGGCTGACTACGTGGACCTGGCCCAGGGCTTCCTAGACCTCTATGAGGTCGCCGGCCGGCCCCAGGACTTAGACCGGGCCGTCCGCCTCATGGACACGGCCGTCGAGCGCTTCTGGGACGCCTCGGGCGGTGGCTTTTTCGACGCCGACCCGCAGTCCGCTGACCTCATCGCCCCGGTGAAAGAAGCCTTCGATGGCGCTACGCCGGCGGGCAACTCCGTCGCTCTCGGGTGTCTATACCGCCTGTTTGAAATCACAGGCCTCGAGCGGTATCGGGCCTATGCCGAGACGACAGTCCAGACGTTTGCCCCTGCCCTTCGGGAGTACCCGGCTGGCCTGGCCTACATGACGATGGCCTGGGACTTTGCCCTCCAGAAGCCGGTCCAGGTCGTGTTCGTCGGGACACCTGAAGAACTGGCGGTCGCCCGAGCTGAACGGCAAGGTCGATGGTCCCCCTACCGGGTCTTTGCCTGGCGGATCGCTGAAGCACCTACGACCTACCCGGCCCTGACGGACAAGACTCGCCTTCAGAATCGACTGACGATTTACGTGTGCCGAGATTTCACGTGCCAACTTCCCGTCCACGACCTGGACGGCCTCAAGGGGTGAATGGTGAGTAGCCCGTGGCGAAGGGTACCTTTACCCAAGCTACGACCTCTAGAAGAATGGGGTCCCCGGAAACGTCCAGGACTCGGCATCCGCCCTTCGCCATCTTGGGTCAAGGCCCTGAGGCGGGCTGGGCTGGACGAAACATGGCATGCGCAATATGTTATATAGGCGAATTCTGTCCCGAAGGGATGAAGGATAGGGCACCCCAAGTCGTGAATTGGATAGATGGGGCCTTCGCCGGGAAGACCGCAGACCACGGACCTGATCTGAGGAAGGCAGGTGTTGGCTCGTGAGACGGGGCAACAGGTCTGTGGTCCGCAGTCCCCGTGCACGGCCTCTGGGCCCGTCTTGCATCCCTGAGCGGAGCGGACATGTGGCCCGTCTTTTTGCGCCTGGGTCCTATCACGATTTACACGTATGGCGTCTTAGTCGCCGCCGGCTTCCTAGTGGCCCTGCTCTTGACCCTTCGGCAAGCGCCCCGCTTCGGAGTCGATAAGGCTTTTGTGTGGGACTGGTCGTTCTATGTCCTGCTGGGGTCCATCCTGGGGGCCCGCCTCCTGTATTTGGTCGTCGAGCGCCCCTCGGTCCGCTGGGACTGGCGGGGCATCGCCGACGTCCTCTTGCACGCTGGTGGCGTATTCTACGGGGGCTTCCTGGGTGCCGTCCTGGTCTCCCTGTGGTTCTTACGGCGACGGGGCGTCTCCGTCTGGACGGCCGGCGACCTGGTCGCTGCCCCCCTGGCCCTGGGCCATGCCATCGGCCGGGTCGGCTGCCTTTCGGCTGGATGTTGCTACGGCCAGCTGACTCACGTGCCCTGGGCCATCACGTTTACGAATCCCCTGGCCGGCGATCTGATCGGCACGCCCCTGAATGTCCCCCTCCATCCGACGCAGGTCTATGAGAGCCTATGGAATCTCCTCCTGGCCGGGGGCCTAATAGGACTCGTCCGTTGGCGGGGCCGGCGGCCCGGCGACCTCTGGTGGGCGTATGTCGGGCTGTATGCCGTCGGTCGTTTTATAATCGAGTTCTATCGGGGGGACCCCCGGGGGGCCTGGGGCGGGTTTTCGACGTCCCAATGGATGGCGATGGGGGCCTTGGGGGCGGCCCTGGTCGGGCTGTGGAGCCGGCGGGGCCGTTCGTCGGGTCGGCATGTTCACGAAGTAAATCCATCGGATAATAAAAATCCTTGACGTCGGCGGACGGATCGGGTAGGCTGGGAGACAAAGGCGCTTTGCGGAGGTCTACGATGGAGACGTGGTCGCATGACTACTGCTTGAAGGTCACCGACTTCGTACGGGAGCATATCAGATACTTTGAGTACGCCTTTTATGCCCAGCGGGTCCGGCGGAATCAGATCATTTACCTGATGGATGACCCGGCCGACCGGCTCTTTCGAGTCCAGGAGGGGAGCGTGCGGCTGACGACTATCGGGGAGGACGGTCGGGAGGAACTTCTTCACATCCTTCGGGCCGGTCAGTTCTTCGGGGCCGTGTGTCTATGTCGGGACTACCGTTGGGACCACCAGGCGACGGTCCACGAGGACGGGGTCGTAGCTAGCATGAAGGCCGAGACCTTTCTGCGAGTCTTCTTTCGACATGAGGACTTGCTCCAGCAGTTTCTGGCCTTCTTCGCCGAGCGGATGGTCCGTTTAGAGGACCGACTT
>JANXAA010000003.1:7414-23024 GCA_025061865.1 Acidobacteriota bacterium
GTCTACTCTACTTCTTAGACCAGCAGGTTCAGCAGGCCGGAGCCGAGGGGCCGGAGGCTCGGGTCACTATCAGCGGCTGGAGTCGGGTCGTCGGACAGGTCACCGAACTTCCGACCTGGGAAGCGGAGAAGCTCCTCCAACAATTCCGCCAGGCGGGCCTACTGGAATGGAAGCGGAACACGGTTCTGATCCGGGTCGACCGGCTCCGAGCCTGGATGCAAGAACTCCTGGCCCGGCCCATCGGATTGGCGGCCGAGGTCCCATCCAAAGAACTCTCGGGAGCGGTGTCCTGACCATGGCGGAAGCTGTTAGTTCTTATCCCGACTGGGTCGAGTGTCAGCAGGTCATCGGTTATGTCTTTCGGGACCTACACTTGCTCCAGCGGGCCATGACCCACAAGTCGATGGCGGTCCGGCCGGCAGACCCCCTGAGTCACAATGAGGTCTTGGAGTTTCTAGGCGACGCCGTCCTGGAGCTGGCCGTAACGGACTATTTGGTCCGGAAGTGGGGCCACCAGTACCTGGAGGGGGAGCTGACCAAACGGCGAACCTACATCATCAACAGCACGGTCCTCACCCAGGTCAGCCAACGGTTGGGCTTAGACCGGTTTATCCGGACCCGGCCGGAGAAGACGGCCCCAGAGCGTTTTCTCCGTCAGCTTCTGGCCGACACCTTCGAGGCCCTCGTCGGAGCCATTTATCTGGACAGCGATTTCGAGACGGCCCGAGCGTGGGTCTTGCGGGTCCTCCGGCCCGAGTTAGAGGCCCTCGAGCAAAACGCCCTCCCCTGGGTCGACTACCGGAGCCTTCTGCAGGAATATACCCAAGCCTTCTCGCCCGAATTGCCCGAGTATCGGCTGATGAACGTCTCGGGTCCGGAGCACGCCCGCTGGTTCGAGATCGCCATCTTCTACAAGGGCGAACTCCTGGGCCAGGGCGTGGGGGCGACCAAAAAGCAGGCGGCCCAGGCGGCGGCTCGGTCTACGCTCCTTCTCCTGCAAGATCCCGAACGTCGAGCGGCGTTGGGCCTAACAGCGCCGCCACCGCCTGTTGAACCCGTCGAAGGTGCAGATAACGTTCCGTCCGGTGCTCTGGACGATGAATATCCGACCCTCGAGTCATAAGCAGGTGGAACTCCTGGCCCCATTGGTAGAGGGTCAGGACCGTCTCGATCGCCGCCGCCTCCGTCGGGAACTCAGAGGCGTTGGGCTGATAGTAGGGATAGAACACCTCCAGGCCGTCCAGGCCCATCTCCTTCATGACTCGGAGACTCTCCGGAAAAGCCATCCCGTGCTTCCAGTAGTACCCCGGGTGGGCCAGGACGGCATAGCCCCCGGCCCGATGGATGAGGTCGATGCCCTCGGCCAGCCGCAGGCGAGGGATCTCGACCCGCAGGCCTCGGTCGGCTAGCCATTCCTTGAAGAAGCGATATCGGTCCTCCGGGTCCAGGTGTTGAAACCGGGGGTGCTGGCCGAGGCGCTGGAAAATGTGAGGCTTCATCCATGTGTCCGTCTCAGGGGGAAAGACGGTCTCCGGGGTCAGAAACTCCTCTCGGAGCTCTCGATTAATAGCCTGCATCAAGCGCAGGTACTGAGCCCGTCGGACCTGGTGAATGTGCTCGAGATAAGCCGTCAAGTCGGGATGGTCCGGCTGAAAGTCGAGGCCCAGCAGATGGACCTCAAAGTCTTGCCACTGGCAGTCTAATTCAATGCCCGGATGAAGCTCCAAACCCGTCGGGACTCGGTGGGCATCCAGATCCTGATAGGCCCGGACGGACTCGTGGTCCGTGATGGCGACGTGACGGATTCCTAAGCCCGCCAGGGATTCTAAAAGCTCGACCGGCCGAAGGCTCCCGTCAGAGCATGTCGTGTGCAGGTGAAAGTCTTGTTCCCACCAGTCTTGATGTAAGCCTACCATCGGTCCTTCTTTTCCCTTCCAAAAGAGGGCGCCATTATAGGGACTTCGGGGGCACTTTTCAAAATCCGAGGGAGGAAGCAAGTCGGCAGGTAAGAGGATAGGTCCATGAAGTTGGGACCCAGTGATATGGGCAAGGGCTGAAGGAGGATTGCACCCCCCCATCTCCAATTCTCAAGGCCTCATTCTTCACGCCTCATTCCGGCTCGCTCATCTGCCTCTGATGGATCTCGGCGTAGATGCGCTGCCGTCGCCAGGGACCGCAGAGGCCGACCGACCAAGCCTTCAGTCCGCCGGACGAAGAATTCCCACAGGTCCCGGCGACGGGCCAAGGCCCGGGCGACCTCGGGATATCGGCCCAGTCGGATGAGGCCGCCGGCTTGAAGCCGGGCCAATTCCCGCCGCAAGACGGCCGACGTCGTAAACCGGTAGGCCTCGGGGCTCGGTCCGCAAGCCGGATGCCAGAGATGACCCTGGATGTCCCACACGGCGTCTGGACCCTCGAGACCACCGGCGACACGACCGCAGGTCGCGCAGGTCCCCTCCAGGCTGAGGTCCCCCAATCGCACCAGGAGCGTCCATAGCCACCCGATGGCCAAGGCCCGATAAGGCACGTCTTGGGCCATCAGGCGGCTAACCTCGACCAACCGATCGAATACGTAGGCGTCCCCCGCATGGCCCGGCAGGAGCGTCAGGGCTGTCTCGGCGACCAGCGACACGAACACGAGGGTCGCTGGTTCGATGGACCGTCCGGCCGCCTGGAGGGCCATATAGGGACTCCAAGTCAGGTCGAAGCTAACGAGGCGATGCGTCGAGGCGTCTCTTGTCGCCCGATAGGTCAGCCACCCGACTGAGAGGGGCTCCAGGGTCCCGGCGACCGCCCTGCGGGACCGACGGACCGCCTCGGCGAGGACCTCCAGGAGGCCACTCTGTTCTCCGTAGAACCACACCCAATGGGACGTCCGGGGACCGGGCTGCCGGCTCAGGACGACGGCCGGCTCTCGGGCAAAGGCCCGAGGACGGACTGAAAGCGTGCGGGGTCGACGCATAGGTCCGGTGCCCCATTCCCTGCGGGCCTTCACCCAGGCCTCCCATCCGTCTCCACATCCCCGATGGGGAACTGGCGGTGCGTGACCTCGAGGATGGCTTCGCCCCGGTCATACAATTCTCGAAGCCACACCTCGGCGACTTCCGGATGAAACTGCGTCCCGGTACAGCGCTCGATCTCGGCGACGACGTGGCGAAGCGGTAAGGCCCGCCGGTAGCTCCGGTGGCTCGTCATAGCGTCGAAGGCATCGGCCAGGATGACGCAGTGACTGCTGATAGCGATTTCATCACCCTTCTTGCCGCAAGGATATCCCTTGCCGTCGTACCGTTCATGGTGGTCACCGGCGATTTGGGCGACTTCCCGCAGGAAGGGAATTTCGACCAGCAGCTCGTAACTCAAGGCCGGGTGGCGCCGGATCTCGGCCCATTCCTCATCCGTCAGCGTGTGGGGCTTACGAAGGATACAACGGTCGACGCCGACCTTCCCCAAATCATGGAACGTCCCGCCCAGCTCCAGGGTCCGCAGTTCCTCCTGGGTCAACCCCAGACGGCGGCCCATCATGACGGCGTACGCGCCGACCCGTTGAGAATGACCGGCCGTATACTGCTCGTTCGTTTCCAAGATGCGGATGATGCTATGGATCGTGTAAATGATGATCTCCTCAATGACCTTAGCCTGCTGAACCAGCAGGACCGTCTTGCGGTTGAGCTCCTCGACATAACGCCACAGGTCGTGCGCCATCTCCCGGGATAGCCGCCGCAGGTATCTGAGCTCGACTGCCGGGTCGGTGACTGCCCGCGCTGGCTCCGACCGCTTGACGTCCAAGGATTGGTGGACGATCGCCCGAAGGGCTTGGACAGAGAAGGGCTTCTGCAGGAGCGTATCGAAGCCGGCCGCCGCTATCCAGGGAATCAACTCTGCCGAGTAAGCGCCTGTCAGGGCCACGATAGGAATCGTCTGATACTGTGTCATGTTCCGAATGAAGACCGCCAAGGCATAGCCCATGACGTCCGGGAGCTGTAAGTCGATGAGGGCCATATCGATGGTCGTCTCCCGGAGGCGCTGAATACTGGCCAAACCCGTGTCGGCCTCGACGATCCGGAAGCCCTGGGGCTCTAAGATGAGCCGGACCAGCTCCCGGACCCGGGGGTCATCGTCCACGCACAAGACCACGCGGGGTTCTGTCATGACATCCGCTCATGAAGCGTAGCTCCCGGGTCACGACCATCGCCTATAAACTGTAACCCGTCAGCCATGAGTCAAAGGGTCCGATCAGCCGTCGGACCGAATCGTTCCCAGGCGGCCCGGCAGGGCCACGTAAAACGTGCTCCCGACGCCGTAACGACTTTCGACCCACAGGGCACCGCCCATGTGCTCGACGAGGCCCCACACGATGGCCAAACCCAGGCCCAGGCCCTGATGGCCGCCGTACTCGACGTCCGATATCTGTTGAAAGGGCTCGAAGATACGGGTTTGGTCTTCCGGTCGAATCCCGATGCCCGTGTCCTGAACGGCCAGGACGAACAAATCATGCTGTTGCCGCAGGTGTAGAGGGATCCGTTGGCTCTTGGCCTGACCGGCCGGATAGTAACTCAAGCGGACCCGGATCAAACCATTCGCCGGAGTGAAGCGGACGGCGTTACTCACCAAACACTGGAGGATAACCCGGAATTTCCCCTCGTCACCGTACCAGTCCGGCAGGTCGTCGGGGACGTCCAAGTCCAATTGTAAGTCCCGTTGGCGCATGTCCGGCCGGAACCGGTCCAGGACAGACCGGACGACCGTCGCCAACGTCACCGGTCGCAACTGAAAGTCCACGGTCTTCCGGTGGATCGCCAGGCCCACGTCCAGATTGTCCAGGACCTGCTGGATGTCCCAAACGACCTGGAGCAGGCCCTCCAAGTATTGCCGCCACCAGGGTTCCAGGACGGCCTGCCGCTCCAGCATCAGGTCGGCGTGACCTTGCGCGAAGGCCAGCAGGCCCCGAACGCGGGCGATCAAGCGTTCGGCCAGTCGGAAGTATTGTTCGATCCGACCTGACAGGGTCTCGACCCGTTTCGACAGGCGGGGAACCTCCTCCGCCCACCGGCGGGCCTGTTGGGTCAAGTCCTGGAGGACGGCCTGCGTGCAGTCGTAGCAGGCCGCCCACTGGTAGGCCCGCAGGGTCTCCCAAAACCAATCGCGGACCAGGGGCCATGCTTCCAAGAGGAACGGCAGTCCCGGCAGACGACCGTTGAAGTCGGACACCGCTTCAAGTGTTTCCCCATCGGTCACGGCGAAGATGACGGCCAGGGGGTCGATGGCCCGAATTTGCGAAGCGACTTCCGGACCCGCCATGTCCGGCAGGTGGGGCCACAGGAAGACCATATCTGGCAGGACCTGCTCGTACCGGCGCACGGCATCAGACCCCGTCGGCGCATGGACGACGGATACGCCGGAACGGCCCCAACGACTCGCGACGGCCTCGACAGCCGATACATCGGCACTGGCCAGCAAGACAACGGGTGTCGCCTCACCCGTCCCGCCCAGGAGCGTGCCGACCAGGGGTCGCAGGAGGTCCGGCTCCAGGGGTTTTTGGAGGAGGAACGAGGGACGAAGCATGCGCGCGGGCTTTTCCGAGAAGAAGACGGTCAAATGACCCTCCCAATCGGTCCGAAGGCACGAGAGGGCCATGACGAGAACATTTTGCAGACCAGACCCTTCCATGAACTGGAGAACCCGAAAGCCAGCCCCCTCCGTCATCGGGAGGCCCACGACGAGAAGTTGAGGTGGTGCTTCCCGAAGACGCCGGATCCCGTCCTCGGCGTCCGCGACCAAGATCAGGTCACCCCACCCCCGGAAGCAGGCTCGAAAGAGGTGGTGCACGCTCAAGTCGTCGTCGATGACCAGGACCCGATTGCTTAGAGAGGACCGTTCGACCATGGGGACCTATACTTTCGGCGCGGGGTGTTCGGTCGCCCACGCCGGACACCGAAGCCCCGGTGGTTCCCTTGTATTCGTCTACTGCCGAGACGCAGGCCTCGGGTCTGGAGCGCAGACGTCCCCGCCTGCGCAATCCCGTCGGCCCATGTCGGCCACCCCTGAATTAGATCGTAACAGAGCGAATCAAAAAGGACGATTCGCCATTCGCCTTGTTCGGTCTCGTGACTCGTCTCTTGTCACCTCGATTCCGGTTACGGGCGGTTTTGTTCGGCATAGCGAAGGATTTGAGCGATGTCGGGGTAACCGGCCTCGACGGCATAAGCCGCCGCCGTGAATCCCTCGGTGTCCCGTCGCCGGGGGTCGGCACCAGCCTCTAAGAGGAGGAGGACGACGGCTCTGCATCCCCGATTGGCCGCCCAGTGAAGAGCCGTCCACCAGTCCCGGTCGGAAGCATGGACATCGGCCCCGGCCTCGAGCAGACGCCGGGCCGCCGCGGGGCGGCACCGGTCGGACGCCCAATGAAGGGCCGTCATGCCAGCCGGGTCTGGGGCGTTGGGGTCGGCGCCGGCCTCGAGAAGGACGTCTAAGACGGCCCCCTGGTTCATGACGACAGCGACGGTCAAGGCGTCCAGCCCATAGCGATTGCGGACTGTCAGGGGCATCCCGGCCCGTAGAAAAAGTCGGACGGCTTCGGTGTCCCCACTCCCGACTTTTCCCAGGAAGGCCGCTGGTGTGAAGGGGATCCCCCGGCGGGCCAGCTCCGCCCGGGCTGCCGAGTCACTGTAAGTACACCCCAAGGCCATTAGGCCCATCCCGACCAGTAGGAATCCTTTACTCACCCTCATGACCTAGCTCCTTCTGCCCTCCCCACCGCCGCCGTCCGAAGACTACCCCACGCTTCTAAAGGCTCCACGATCTGCGGGTCTCCCAAGACAGGCCGATGATTCCCGTGGACCGTGAAGTGTGGCATAAGCTATTCCCTCAAAGGCCGCAGACCACTGGGGGGAGGGGGAAAGGCCCGTGGGCGGGACGATGCAGGCCTGGCCGCCGGACCTACAGAGCTGAATGAATCTTTCCAGGAACCGGACCTTGTAAGAGCTCTCGGGCCCTTTTCAGAGCGACGGGGTCGATGTCGATGCCGGCCACAGCCCCAGCACCTCTCTCCAGGGCGTTCCAGAGGAATCCGCCTTCCTCCACCTTTAGGCGTTGCTCTGTCAAACTGCATTCTTAGAAATAAGGGTAAGGTGCCCCGACCGGCCGGCTTGCCTTATTGGCCCATTTGCTCATCAGCCTACCGTCCTAGAGGACGGGCCGGAGGATTTCGTCGGGGGAGTGGAACCAGGCCGTCTCGTGGCGTTGGGGGCCACTGGACAGGAGGACGACGGGTCGGCCCGTGTACTCTTCGATGCGCCGGATATAAGCCCGGGCCGCTTCGGGTAGGTAGTCCAGACAAGCCGCTCCGTAAGTCGACTCGGGCCAGCCGGGCCAGTCTTCATAGATGGGTTGGACGCGCATCAGCAGGTCGGCCCGGACGGGGCAGCCTTCGACGGGCCATCCGTCCAGGGTGTAGCCGACGCACAGGCGGACCCTGGGCAAGCCGTCCAGGATGTCCAGCTTCGTCAGGATGATGCCATCGACGTCATTGAGGTCACAGGCATACTTAAGGGCGACCAGGTCCAGCCAGCCGCACCGGCGGGGTCGGCCCGTCGTAGCACCGTACTCGGCACCCCGCTCTCGGATGGACTGACCGACTTCGTCATGAAGCTCCGTCGGAAAGGGGCCAGCGCCGACGCGAGTGCAGTACGCCTTGCTGACGCCGAACACCCGGTGGACCCATCGGGGACTGATGCCAAGGCCGATGCTGATGCCGCCGGCACTGCAGTGGGACGACGTCACGAAGGGGTATGTCCCGTGGTCGACGTCCAGGAGGGTCCCCTGAGCCCCCTCGAAGAGCACGCGGGCGCCCTGCCGGAGCCGGTCCCGGAGCCAGATGTCCGTTTGAGTCACGCAGTCGGCCAGATATGTCTCGGCCCGTTCCAGGACGGCCTGAAAGCGATCCCACTCGGCTCGACGCTCAGGCGACGCCGCAGCCGGTCCGAACGTCCGGACATACCGGTCCCACAGCCATTTGACATGGGACCGCCAGGTCCCGTCGGTGACCTGTCCCATCAGGAGGCCTCGGCGGCCGTACTTGTCCTCATAAGCCGGGCCGATGCCCCGGCGAGTCGTCCCGATGGGACAGTGGCCCCGAAAGTCTTCCTCCTGAGCCTCCAGCCACCGGTGAATCGGCGTGATGACATGTGCCCGGTCGCTGACCCAGAGGCGGCCCCGCCAGGCCAAGCCGATGGCCTCCAGGTCGGCGATTTCCCCCAGGAGGGCCTCGACGTCGATGACCATCCCGTTGCCCATGACGTTTTGGACGTGGGGATGGAAGATACCAGCCGGGATGTGATGGACGACAAACTTCCGGCCGTCTCGATAGACCGTATGGCCGGCGTTATGGCCCCCCTGATAGCGGGCGACGATGTCAAAGTGTTCAGCCAGGAGGTCGACGACCTTACCTTTGCCCTCATCACCCCACTGAAGACCCACGACGGCGACGTTCAAGGTCGACCTCCGTCGTCAAACCAGTAACTACACATGGGCACGCTCAAGAGGTCCCGGGGATTTCGGGGAAAGAGCTGGCACGGCCGAGGTCGGACGTGATAAATCCGGCAGAAGCCCGTCCCGTCGGCCTGTTCAGTGTAAAAGGGACACTGGTAGATAATCTTGCAGCAGGCCCCGCACCGCATGCAGGCCCCGCGTCGAGCCGATGAGCCGTCTGATTGAAACCACGAGACGACCCACCGGTGGAACTTATCGAGCAGGACGCGGCTTTTCCATTGCAGGTGGGCTACCCACACATAGTAGGGGACCATAGGGTTCACTCAAAGGAGGGTTTCAGGTGTCGGTGAAAGGCCTGGACGATACGTTCCTTGGTCGTCAGGCCCACGAACTGTTCGGCCACTTTGCCGTTGACAAAGAGGATAAGTGTCGGAATCCCCCGGATGCCATACCGGATGGCCGTCTCCGGATTGTCGTCGACGTTGAGTTTGACGACCTTGACCTGGTCTTTGAACTCCTGGGCGACTTCCTCCACGATCGGGGCCAAGGCCCGGCAGGGGGCGCACCAGGGGGCCCAGAAGTCGACCAGGACGGGAATGGAAGACTCGAGAACCTCTTTCTGGAAGTCCTGGTCGGTCACGTTTTGAACCGTGCCCATGGGTCACCTCCGGACGATGCGCTCGTAGAGGTCGGTGTAGCGTCGGGCGGCCCGTCGCCAACTGAAGTCCTGGGCCATGCCACGCAGTATTAAAGTATGCCACAGGTCGGGAATCTTGTAAAAGTCGAAGGCGTCCTGCAGGGTCGCCACGAGGGCCTCGGTCGTCGGCGGCTCGAAGCGAAAGCCTGTGCCGATTTGGGGGGCCTCCCGCACGTCGATGACCGTGTCCCGGAGGCCGCCGACGGCCCGGACGACAGGGACCGTCCCGTAGCGCAGGCTGTACATTTGATTGAGACCGCAAGGCTCGAACCGGGACGGCATCAGGTAAATGTCACAACCGGCCTCAATCTGATGGGCCATGGCCTCGTCGTAGCGGTCCACGTAGACTACTCGGCCAGGAAACAGACGGACGGCCCTTCGGAAGCCGTCCTCATAGGCGGCCTCCCCCGTTCCCTGGACGACTAGGCCGGCTCCCTGATCGACGATCCAGGGGATGGCCTCCAGTAAAAGGTCGATTCCCTTTTGATAGGTCAGTCGGGAGACCATCCCACAGAGGGGGGCCTCGGCCGGAACCGTCAGACCGAGGGTCTGTAAGAGATAAGCCTTACAGACTCGCTTTCCAGCCAGGTCCTGGACATCATAATGGGCCGGCAGGTAGGGGTCCCGGGCTGGGTCCCACACGTCCGTGTCGATCCCGTTCAGGATCCCCACCAGCTTGCTTCGCAAGTGCCGGAGGAGGCCGTCTAAGCCGTGGCCGTACTCGGGCCTCTGGATCTCCTCGGCATACGACGGACTGACCGTCGTGACGGCGTCGGCGGCCAAGAGGGCCGCCTTCAAGAGGTTGACCCGCCCGTAGAACTCAAAAGCTTCCGGGTGGAGGAACTGTTCCGACAGATTCAGCCACGGCCAGAGGTCCCTAAGAAATACGCCCTGATAGGCCAGATTGTGAACCGTCAGGACGATGGACACAGTCTCCAGCGTTGGGAACGCGCCTGTGTCGTATCGAAGCCAGGCGACGGCCGGGGCGGCGTGCCAGTCGTGCAGATGTAAGACGTCGGGAATCCACCGGCGCGTCTCGAGGGCTCGCAGGGCCATCCGGACAAAGGCGACGTACCGGGCCATGTCGTCCCAGTACTCGCCCCGCTGGGGGTCAGCGTAAATTCCCGACCGGTCAAAGTACTCAGGGATGTCGATGACCCAAAGATGGAAGGGCTGGGCCTCCCGTAGGCCCCAGACGAAGGCCCGCACGGGCTGGAAAGCCAAATGGTCGTAGAGGACTTCCGGCCATCGGTCGAAGGAGTCGGGTGTCAGAGAGACCGACCGGTAGCCCGGCAAGAGGAGGGTCACCTCATGACCTGCCTGGGCCAGGGCCCGGGCCAGGCCCGTGACAGCGTCGGCCAGGCCGCCGACTTTGGCCCACGGGAACGCTTCGGCGGTGATGTGGGCGATCCGCATGATACAGGGCTTTGGGGCAGACGGGCATAGGGATAGGTGGGCAAGAGCCACTCCTGGTGTTGCCCCCAAAATTGGTGGGCACCCATACCGTATCGACATCGAGAGTGCCCAGGGTCGATGGGTGCCCGTATGCAGGCTACGAACCGACCCGCCCCCTCCTTTATCCCTTTTTATATTGTCTTTTATATTGTCGGCGCCAGGCCGCCGTCCACGACCAGGACCTGGCCCGTGACGTAGGACGCCAGGTCCGACGCCAAAAACAGGACGGCGTGAGCGATCTCGGCCGGCTCAGCCAACCGCTTCAAGGGCGTAGCCTGGGCCCATTCGTCGAGGAGGGCCTCTGGCGTCGTCCCCCGCCGGCGGGCCGCTTGCGTCGCCAGCTCTAGCAGACGCTCCGTGCGCGTGTACCCCGGTGCCACGACGTTGACCAAGACGTTGGACGGGGCGACCTCCCGAGCCAGCGTCTTTAGAAAGCCGACGACACCCAAGCGCAAGCTGTTGGAGAGCATCAGCCGGTCTAGGGGGAAGCGGACGGACACGGACTCGATGGCGATCAACCGACCCCACCCCTGGGCCTGCATAAGAGGGAGGACAGCCTGGGCGATGTGGACGACGCTCCGAAGCGTCAATCGATAGGTCATATCCCACTGGTCTAAGGTCAATTCCTGGAAAGTGCCGGCCGGCGGTCCCCCGGCGTTGGCCACGGCGATGTGGACCGTCCCCCATCGGTCGACGACTTCCTGGACCCAGGCCCGCACGTCGGCTTCCCGCGTGACGTCGGCGACGTAAGCGTGGACCTCTTGACCCGTCGTCGCATGAATATGCCGACGGGCCTGTTCGAGCCGTTCCGGACTGCGAGCGCATATCGAAACGGTGGCCCCGGCTCGGGCCAGGGCCTCGGCGACGGCCCGGCCGATGCCCTGACTGGCGGCGGCGACGACGGCTACCTTGCCCGTTAAATCCACGACGACGGCCATCTGGGACCTCCCTGAGGTTAGGCCGTTCTCCTTATTTCCCTTATTTCCCCGTCGCTTGGAAGGCCATCCCAAACGTCTCGACGACGTAAGACGAGCGGGCCGTCCACCCGTAGATCGGCGAGAACAGGATCCCCAGGACGAGGACGGCTATGCCCAGGACGAGGACAGCCCGGTAGGCCGAGTTCCACGAAAAGACGGTCCGGAACTCGCCGGGCCGCTCGATGACCATGTTCTTGATGACGTACACGTAGTAGAACAGGGACACGACGCTGTTCAAGACGGCCAAGACGGCCAGCCACGCCCAGCCGCCCCGGAGGGCCGCCGCAAAGAGGAAGAATTTCCCGAAGAACCCGATGAACGGCGGGATCCCGGCCAGCGACAGCAGGAAGAAAGCCAGAACCCACGTGAGCTCGGGAAAACGGGACGCCAGGCCTTGATAGGCCGCGATGTCCTCGTACTGGTCCGTGGCATCTGAGAGGGCCAAGACTGTGAAGAAAGCCCCCATGTTCATGACCAGATAGGCCACGACGTAGAAGAGCAGGGCCTGAAGCCCCTCTCGCGTCCCCGGCAAGACGGCCATCAGCATATAACCGGCATGGGAGATACTCGAATAGGCCAACATCCGCTTCATGTTCTTCTGCCAAAGGGCGACCGTATTCCCCCACGTCATCGTGATGGCCGCCACGACACTCAGGAATAGGGGCCAACCGAGGCCAGGGATGGCCTCCCAGGCCTCGGCCTCGGGACGGTAAATTGAAAAGCCGTGATAGAAAATCCGGACCAGCATGGCAAAGCCGGCCGCCTTGGGGGCGACCGTCAGGAAAGCGGCGACCGGCGTCGCCGCGCCCTGGTAAGCGTCTGGGGCCCAAAAGTGAAAGGGCACGGCCGCAATCTTGAAGGTCAGGCCCACCGACAGCAGGAGCATGACGACGAGCCAGCCGGGCGCGATCGGCATCGTCTGAAGCCGTCGAGCGACCTCGGAGAGGTATAGCGTGCCGGTCAGCCCGTAAATCCAGCTTATGGCATAGAGCATAGCCCCCGTGGCGGCCGCCCCGAACACGATGTACTTCAGGCCGGCCTCGATGGAAGGCCGATGCATCTTCCGATAGGCGACCAGTAGATACGAGCTTACGCTGACCATCTCGAGAGCCAGCATGATCATCACGAAGTGGACGGCCCCGACCAGGAGCATACAGGCCAGTTGAAGTCCCAGGAGGAGGACGTAGTATTCTCCAACCGGATAGTCGGCCAGCTCCCGATTTCGAAAGGAAACCCAGATGGTCAGTAGAGTCGCTATGCCGATGGCAATCTTTAAGTAGGTTCCGAAGGGATCGACGACCAAGAGGCCCGAGAAGGCCTCCGTCGGGGCGTGCGACAGGAGGGGTATGGCCAGGACGATCGCACCCAAGGCGATGCCAAAGGCCGTCCCCGGGAGGACAAAACGCTTGCGGACGTCCCGGAACACTAAGTCCAAGACGAGCAGGACCAAAAGGCCGACTGTCAGCCAGGCCTCGGGCGCGAACAACCGCAGGGAAGCTTGCGTCGCCCGGACGATTTCCGTCACCGTCCCGCCTTCCATGATGACACTCCTCAGCCGGCAATTCGAGAATCCAGGAATTCGGTCATTCCGGAGTATGGCCCAACTCCCGAATGCCTAATTACCCTCGCAGTTCCCGAACCTGGTCGGCGGCGACGTCCCGGAACCGGCGGTAGATGGCCAGACAAATAGCTAGAAAGACGGCCGCCTCGATAGCTGCCAGGAGGATGACGAAAAGGACAAAGACGTGCCCGTGCAGGTCCAAGCCATTAAACCGAGCGAAAGCGATCAGGTTCAGGTTCGCCGAGTTCAAGACTAACTCAACACCCATCAGGATGCCGATGGCATTCTTCCGAGTAAAGATAGCGACCAAGCCCAGCACAAAAAGGACAGCCGCTACGGTCAAGACTTCCGGTAGAGTCACCGCTGTCATCGGTTCGCCTCCTGAGATGCGGGCGCAAAGACCTGACCGTCCTGTACGATCCAAACGCCCGTGCGTAAGGCGCCCTCCCGGACCTCTTCAGGACAGTGCATACCGGCTACGACGGGAAAGACATTGTCAGGGACACATCGAGTCAGCAGAACGGCCCGTTCCAACGCTCGTTGGATATCGTCTCGCTCGATCGTGCCTGAGACCTCGACCGTCAGCCATACCGTTCGACCCTCCCGGAAGCCTCGGACAATGACGTCCGTCATCCGCAAGACTTGCGCTTCTTTCTCCGTAATCCGGCCTATCTGAAGGGCTCTCTCTAGCAAGTCCTCTAACTCATCCCCCGTGACCCAATGGGCCCGACGCAAGATGCCCCCAAAGTAACCATAAGGATGCTGACGGTACTTGATTTCTAACAGGCCTCCGACCTCCTCCGACAATCGGCCGACCTGGCCGGCCAAGCGACTGACCTGGATCGTCAGTTGGTCGACCCGGGCCGTCAGGACTCGCAGGTCTTCCGTCAGTTGGTCGACCCGAGCCGTCAGAGCCCTTACGTCCTCCGTCAGTTGGTCGACCCGGGCCGTCAAGACCTGGAGGCTTTCCGTCAGTTGGTCGACCCGGGCCGTCAGGACCTGGAGGCTTTCCGTCAGCCGGGCAATCTGCTGATCCGTCCGCTCGGCAGACTCCCGGAACGTCTGGGTAAGTTCCTGCATAAGGACCGGTAAGTTGAGCAGTTCATCGGTCAAAATTGCCCGACGGACCTCCTCGTAGAATTCTGGGTCCGTACGAAGGAGTCGAAGGAAAGACTGTTTCAGCTTCATCGAGACGTCTCCCGTCGCCCGATGACGATAGCCCCGACAAGAGCGAGGACCAGGGCGACCGAAGCGATCTCAAAAGGCAGTAAATAGGTCGATAGGAGCAGGCGTCCGATACCGGAGACCGTCGTCCGATAGGGGGCCGGCGTCTTCGTCGCTAAATCAAAGCTCTGGATGGTCAGCCCCAAGAGGCCTATCAGGACGAGGCCCAAGATCATGCCGGGGACGAGTTGAACCCGACCGGCCCGGATATCCAAATCAATAACCCGGTGGGTCAGCCAAATACCAAACAAAATGAGGACCAAGATACCCCCGATGTAAACCAAGATATGCACGAGAGCCACAAAGTCAGCCGCTAGGTACACAAACATGGCCGCCATGCCCATAAGCGTGAAAAATAGAGCGAAGGCCGACCGGACCAGGTTCCGACCAAAGGTCACGACTGTGGCCGCACCGACGGTCACCAGAGCCAGGCTGTAAAACAGAATCCGCTCCAGCCAGACATCGACCATGGCCAGGACCTCTCAAAAGTTCAACAATCGGGCCATCGGGGCGTGAAAGACTCTGGTTTTCGGTCATTCGATCTTATAGGCCGTCACGACATCCCAGGAAATCCGATCCAGAACCGAGGTCTTCGCGGGCCTATGTTCTTGGAAGCTACGCCATCTACAGTTTTCCATCCACTTGGGGGATCGGGGGCCCCTGGACTCTCGAGTCCCAGACTGCCGAGCTCCCGGGCGGCCGAGTTAAAGCAGGGCCCACACGGCATTTCCCAGTAAGCATACGAAGCCTACGGGGATCAGGAGTTTCCAGCAAAAAGCCATCAACTGGTCGACCCGAAACCGAGGGAACGTCCACCGGACTAACATCATCAAAAAGACTAACGCCAAGGCTTTCAAGATGACCCACACAGGACCCGGTAGGACGGGTCCGTGCCAAGCCCCCAAGAATACGACGGCCGCCAAGACCGAGACAGCAAACATGTTGGCGTATTCTGCCAGGAAGAACATTGAAAAGCGAATGCTTGTATACTCCGTAAAGTAGCCGGCGACGAGTTCCGACTCTGCCTCCGGCAAGTCGAAAGGCGTCCGGTTCGTTTCAGCCAAGGAAGCGATATAGTAAATCAGAAAAGCAATAAATGAAAAAGGACTGGACCATAGGAGCCATCGGCCGCCGGCCTGCGCCTGTCCGATTTCGACGAGGTCCAGGGACCCGACTAGCGTCAAGACCGCCAGGAGCGCTAGGCCGCCT
>JANXAA010000400.1 GCA_025061865.1 Acidobacteriota bacterium
CCGATGAGGCCCCCCAGCAAGCCCCCCAAGACTAAGCCGCTAACGATCCCAGCCCGCAACCTCACCCGCATCGAGCGTTTCATCGGTGACATCCGACCTAACCCCCACTGTTCAGTCCTCTATCCCTGCATCCCGCACCCCGAAGCCCCTATCCGTCCATTCGGTGGTTTGCATGCCCGAACCCCCCTTTTCAGGATAAAACGGATGTCATCCGGGCGAGGGTCTCCGGTCGAATTCAGGAGTCCACCCTCTCCGAAGGAAAGGGCCACCAGAGACGCCGGAGAGCGAACGGCGAAGCAAGAGGGTCTATTCACCGTTCGCTGTTCGCTATCCGTATGAGTCAAAATCCTTATGAGTCAAAAGGCAGCACTCTCCATGCATTAGCAGTCAACGACACCCCCTCGCCACTATCTGGCATCCTACATCTTGCACGCTGCGTCCTGTATCCTGTATCCTGACGACCCCGCCCGAGCGAGCGGGGCTCGGAGCCGGCGTTTTACACCCTGTATCCTGTACCCCTACGCCTCGATAGGAGCCGCCGCCATGGCCGAACCCCGAGTCGCCGTCATCGGGGCCGGTCCCTCAGGCTTGGCCTGCGCCAAACACCTGCTTCAGGTAGGCCTCCGGAACTTCGCAGTTTACGAGAAAAACGCAGACGTCGGCGGCAACTGGCTGTACTCGCCGACGCCAGGCCACTCCAGCGTCTACGCCAGCCTCTGCGCCATCACGTCGAAACGCATGTCGGCCTATGAAGATTTCCCCATGCCGGATGACTACCCGGAATACCCGAGCCACGGCCTCCTGTTGGAGTATTTCCGAGCCTACGCCCGCCGTTTCGGGCTGTACGACTTCATCCGATTCCGCACCGAAGTCCGCCGTCTGACTCCGACGGACGGAGACCGATGGCAGGTGACCCTGGCGGACGGGACGAGCGAAACGTTCGATTACGTCTTAGTGGCCAGCGGCCACCACTGGGACCCTTACGTGCCGGCATGGGAAGGAAGTTTTGAGGGCGGGTTCCTCCATTCCCACGACTACAAAGACCCGACCCCTTTTCGGGACCAAAGAGTCTTGGTCATCGGTGGGGGGAACTCAGCCTGCGACATCGCCGTGGACGTCAGCCGTGTGGCCCGATTCACGGCCATCAGTATGCGCCGGGGCTACCACGTCATCCCGAAATTCGTCTTCTGGGGCCTTCCCGCCGACGTCCTCTACGCCCGCATGCAGTTCATTCCCCGACCTGTCCGTCAACGACTCATTCGCCTGGCCTTATGGCTCCTGGTCGGGTCGCCCCAACGCTACGGTCTCCTGAAACCCGACCATGACGTCTTCCAGACCCACCCCATCATCAACTCCGAGCTTCTATATTACATCCGCCACGGACGCATCCACCCCCGTCGGGACGTGCGCCGGTTCGAGGGCCATCGGGTCCACTTTGTCGATGGAACGGCTGAGGTTTACGATGTCGTGATCGCCGCCACGGGCTACAAAATCCACTTCCCCTTCTTGACCCCTGAAATCGTCCAGACGTTTTGGCCCCCGGGGCGGGATGAGGTCCGGTTATACCTGAACATTTTCCATCCTCGATACCGAAACTTGTCCTTTATCGGTCTGATCCAGCCTAACGGGTGCCTATGGAACCTGGCCGACTTGCAGGCTCGCTTGGTCGCCAATTACATCGTCGGGCGCTACTGTCTGCCCGACCGTCTGGACGAGGCCATCGAGGCTGCCGTCCGCCGCCACCGCCGGCGATATATCCCGACACTCCGTCACATGCTGGAAGTCGACTGGCACGAATACCGACGGCTCCTCCGCCGACATATCCCCCCCTCCGCACCCCCGTGGCGAGACCCTTTCCCCCAGAGAGACAGGGGGACATAGATCCCTTCATTGCCTTGACCGGTCGTACCAGTAGTAATGCGGTACCCGGAAATAGTCCGGTACTCTTTATCGTCTACTCTAAGGGAATCGTCATGCAAGGGTGAGTCGCCATCGACGTGCCGGCCTCGTAGACAAATTGCCACGCGTCGTGCCGAGTCTTGCGATCAAAGACGATAATGGCTTCGCCCGGGTCCAGACTCCGGACGCCCTTGATCGGGTTCGGACTCAACGGATTATCGTCGGGACAGGACCTCTGGGGGTCCTGGCAGACGAGTTGCCACTCTCCTTGGAACGGCTCCGGGTAAGCCTTCCGGAGGAAACGGGGCGGAAAACCCGGTGGGGAAGTGTTACAGCCACTGACGATATTATTCTTATCAATCAATTCTTTTATGCTATTT
>JANXAA010000401.1 GCA_025061865.1 Acidobacteriota bacterium
GCTCACTGATCTCTAAGTCCGGCTTGTTGTTCTCCCGGGCGTACTTTCGCAGGAAGTGCCGGACCAGCAGAGGAATGTCCTCCCACCTCTCCCGGAGGGGCGGGATGCGGATCGTGATGACGTTCAGTCGGTAGAAGAGGTCTTCTCGGAACTGGCCTTGGTGAACGAGGACTTCCAGGTCCATGTTCGAGGCGGCGATGAAGCGGACGTCGACCTTGATGGTCTTGAGGCCACCCAGACGCATGAATTCCCGGTCCTGGAGGACGCGTAGGAGCTTCGCCTGTGTGGACATCGGCATCGTGCTGATCTCGTCCAAGAAGACGGTCCCGCCGTCGGCCAGCTCCAGCAGGCCTTGCTTGGGCTGGACGGCACCCGTGAAGGCGCCCTTCTCATAACCGAAGAGCTCGCTCTCCAGGAGTTCGACGGGGATATTGCTGGAGTTGACGACGACGTAAGGCCCGTGGGCCCGGTGGCTTCGGTAGTGGATAGCCCGGGCGATGAGGTCCTTGCCCGTGCCACTTTCGCCGAGGATGAGGACTGTCGAGCGGGTCGGGGCGACTTGATGGATGAGCTCGTAGATTTCCCGCATGCGGGGGCTCTTACCGACGATGTTCTCGAACTGATAGGTCCACTCGACTTCTTGGCGCAGGCGACGATTTTCCAAGATGATCTGCCGCTGGCGGACGGCTCGCCGAATCGTGGCCAGGACTTCTTCATTCTGAAACGGCTTGGTGACGTAGTCGAAGGCACCTGCCTTAAGACATCGGACGGCGCCTTCGACCGTGGCATAAGCCGTGATGATCACGACGGGCAGGTCGGGGTCGTGGCGAAGGATTTCCGTCAGGACCTCTTCGCCGGGTCGGTCGGGGAGCATGATATCCAAGAGGACGACGTCGTAAGAGCGGTCCCGAAGGTAATGGAGGGCTTCCCCGGCCGTGAAGGCGCCGTCTAAGGCATAGCTCGTCTCGGCCAGGAGTTCCCCGAAGACCTCGTGGATGATGGGTTCGTCATCGATCAGCAACAATCGTGCGTTGGACCGCACGGCTGACGTTCTCCGACCAAATGGGGAAGTAGACACGGAAGAGGCTTCCCTGGCCGGGTCGGCTCTGGACTTCGATGTGGCCCCCGTGCTGGCGGACGATATGATAACTGATAGTCAGGCCTAAGCCCGTCCCGCCCTGGTGCGCTTTCGTCGTGAAGAAGGGGTCGAAGACCCGCCGCAGGGTCGCCTCGTCCATCCCGAGGCCCGTGTCCTGAATTTCGAGGACGGCCGAGTCGCCGTCCTGACGGACCCGCACCGTCAGGTCACCACCGTCGGGCATGGCGTCCCGGGCGTTGACGACCAGATTCGTCAGGACCTGATGGAGCTGAGCCTCATGGCCCCACACATAGACAGGCTGGGGTGCCAACTCGACGTGGAGGCGGATCGGATAGTCCTTCAGGAGCGGCCGCAGGAGACGGAGGCCCTGCTGGACGGTCTGCTGGAGTTCTAACACGCGAGCCGTCTGACGGCGGGGCTGGGCCATGTCCAGGAAGTTTTGGACAATTTGCCGGATCTGGTCGACCTGGTCCTGGACCCGATTCAGGAGCTGGCGGGCCTTAGAGTCCTGAAGCCGCTGGCGGAGCATCTGGGTATAGCTCATGATACCCGTCAGGGGCGTGTTGATCTCGTGGGCGATGCCGGCCGCCAAAAGGCCGATGCTGGACAGCTTCTCGGACTGGATCAACTGCTGTTCCAGCCGATGCAAGTGGGTGATGTCTTCCAGGACATACAGGAAACCTTCCGTCGTCCGGTCTTCCATCGGAATCTGGAGGGGGCACCGGGAGACTTGCAGGAGTCGGGGCGGGACGCCCGGTAGGTTTAGATAGACCTGGAGGACCGGCAGGGCGCCCGTCGGACGCTCGAAAAACTGCTGGACCCGCTCGACGAAGTCGGCCGGCAGGTAGGCCCGGAGGGCTTGATACTGCATGGCCTCCGGGGTCGTCTGGAACCACTGGGCCAGGCTCCGATTAGCCATCAGGACGGTCGTATGGTCCCGGTCCGTGACGAGGATGCCGGCGTCGAGCGTCTGGAGGACAGCCTGATGGAAGCGCCGCAGGTCCTCCAAGGCCCGGTTTTGGCGCTCGGCCTCCAGGAGAAACGAGTAGTTCTTGAGGACTTGTTGGACGCGAGCCCGGACCTGTTCCATCCGTTCGAGTTCATCTCGACTCAACCAGTGGTCGGTGCGCCGCCATACGCACCAGAGTTCGGCCTGGATACCCACGTCCGTC
>JANXAA010000402.1 GCA_025061865.1 Acidobacteriota bacterium
GTCTTGTGGGTCGACCCCGAGGCCCGCCCTCGGCTGGAGGCCGAAGCCCAAGCCCGGGGCTGGACGGCCTGGCACCCCCGGGCCTCAGGGCATCCTTTCCGGGTAATGTTTTTCCCCACCTTCCCCGACTCTACTATCAGTGCCCCTCGATGAACTTGCATTCTGACCCAGACGTCCTATAATTATGGGGGAAAACTCAGTATCAAGGAGGGGCACATGCCTCGACAAAAGACACTGCGTCAAAAGGAGATCCTCCGCATTATCGAGGAAAAACCGATTGCCACTCAGGAGGAGCTCGTGACCGAACTGCAAAAGCGCGGTTTCCGCGCTTCGCAGGCGACCCTCTCGAAGGACATCCGGGAATTAGGTCTCGTGAAGGTCCCCACGGCCGACGGGGGCTATCGGTATACTGCCGAGTTTCGGAGTCAAATCGAGACACCCCGCGCGGTCCTCATTCGCCGGTTTCATGAGTGTGTGACCGACTTTGAGCTGGCCGGCGCGCTCGTCGTCGTCCGGACGACCCCCGGCTATGCGCCCAGTATCGCTTACGAAATCGACCGCTCGGACTGGGAAGAGGTTACGGGGACGATCGCCGGAGACGACACGATCTTCATCGCCTGTCCGTCTCAGAAGGAGGCGCGAGCCCTGGAGAAACGGCTCCAGGAGCTCATGGAGTCCTTACCCTCGGCTTCGGGACAGCAGGCCGCATGACCGGAGATTGCCTTTGAAGTATAGGGGCGACCCGCTGGGGCGCCCCTTCATGCCCGTCCGCGGGGGGGAGGCACCACCGGTTGGCCCGGGCGCCTCTTCTGTCAGGTGGGGATACCGTCCAGCATGACGACTCTGTCCACATACCGCCAACGATGGCGGTGTCCGATTAAAAACGTAGGATTAAAAACGTAAGACCAGACTCCCCTGGAGCCACCAAGGGTCTAAGGAGATGGAGTCTGTCTTCGCTTCAAAGGCGAGACCCGTCACGCGGTCGGCGACTTGAATCCGCAATTTCGTCCGCAGGAAGGCCTTCCGACCCCAGACCCATAGAGATATGCGGTCCGAAACTCGGTAGTCCAGGCCGACGCCGCCCCAAACGCCGGGCGTCGCTTCGGGGCTCGACGTGCGAATGTCCAAGCCGACCGCCGCAAAGGCCGCCGGGTCTCGGATCGAAAAGGCCGAGGCCTGGTAAAGGCCACCGGCTATCAAGAGGGGTGACCAGGCACCGGCCAGGGGCCGGAAGACCAGGGCCGCCGTGACCATCTGGATCCGAAAAGTCCCCTCACCCAAGGGGCTCCCGGCATGACTCGAAAAGGGTGCCACCTCTAAAAGGACGAGACCGGCGAAGACGTCCGACATGGGGACGAGGACGCCGGCGTGGGCACTGCCGCCCGTCGCAGTATCCGCGGCGACACTCCGGACCGCACCGCCCCCGACGAAAGCCTGAAGCCCGCGCCGAAAGCCTTCGGCCGGCCAGGCGTCCCGAACTCCCAGAAGCCCCGCCAACGCGAAAGCCAGAACCGTCCATCTGCTGTACCGCATCGCCTGTGCCTCCACCCCGCCGCTTCAAAAGGCGACACCCTTCTCCTGACACCCCACTCGTCCTGGCGGTGTCATCCTCAGAGCCAGCCGGTCATGTTAGCACCGGTGGGTATCGTCTTCCAAGACCCTGCCGGGGTCAGCCAAAGAGGCTTTTGGATTTGTGATTTGACGACGTCACCGTAGGAAGATTAGCATACCCGTCGAGTCTCTGAAAATGGCCCTATCCCAGCCCTTTTTGGTCGCCTAAAGGGGGACGACTTTTCAGATAGGGGGCCGGGCATGACTCGTCCCTATCAGGACGACGGGACGAAGTTGATCCCCGTCATGCCGCCTCGGCCACGGCTTCTACGGGGTGTTGTCCCACCGCCAACCGTTATGACGTCACGGTACGGTAGGAGAACGGGATGGCAGTGACCGTAAAAATTATCTTATTCATTGTGTTCTTTGTATCGGGTGGTTTGGGGACTCTGTACCAAGTCCTGTGGGGGAAATTTTTAGAGAACTTTATCGGCCTCACGGCCTACGCCTACGCCGCCGTCCTGTCTGCCTTTATCGGGGGTCTGGCCCTGGGCAGTCGCCTCTTGAGTCCATGGGCCGACCGTCGGAACCCTCTTCGGGTCTATGCCTTCTTGGAAGGGTGCGTCGGCATTTATGCCCTCTTGTACCCCTATGTCAGCTCGGCGGTCCTCCATTTCATCGTACGGGCCTTTCCCAGTTTAAGTCT
>JANXAA010000403.1 GCA_025061865.1 Acidobacteriota bacterium
TCCGGACGGTCGGGACTGTCGCTGTCGACGAAACCTTAATTCACCATATCCACACCCGTATCTCCGGCTGGGTCCGCCATGTGTACATTAGCTTCACTGGCCAGTTCATCCGGAAGGGGGAGACCGTCTTGGACATTTACAGCCCCGATGTCTTGGCGACCGAGCAGGAATATGTGCTCGCCCTGCGTCTACGGGACAGCCTCCAGGACGCCGATCCCGAGACCCGTCGGCAGGCCGAGCAGGTCGTCCGAGACACTCTCCAGCGCCTCCGCCTTTGGGATATCCCGTCGGACGAGATCGAACGTCTCGAGCGGACTCGCCAGCCCGCCGAAGTCGTCCATATTCGGACCGACATGACCGGCTACGTCTTGGACCTCAATGTCCGGCACGGGATGTATGTCACGCCCGAGATGGAAATTTACAAGATCGCCGACCTCCGGCGGGTGTGGCTCCAGATCGTCGTGTACGAGCCAGACCTGGAGTTCGTCCAGGTCGGTCAGCCCGTTCGTGTCACGGCCCGGGGGTATCCAGACCGAGCGTGGGAGGGCATCGTCGACTACGTCTATCCCGACGTGGACCCCCAGACGCGCACCGCCAGGGTCCGGTTGAGCTTGCCGAATCCGGGCTACGTCTTGAAGCCAGGCATGTATGTGGACGCCGAGCTTCAGCGGGACCTGGGGACACAGCTCGTCGTCCCGGCGGAGGCCGTCATCGACACGGGCGTCCGCCAGTACGTCTTCGTCGTTCAGGAAGGGAACTACTTTGAGCCTCGCCAGGTCCGAACCGGTGCACAGGCTGAGGACGGGTATATCGTCCTGGAAGGCCTTCAGGAGGGCGACGTCGTCGTGACGTCGGCCCAATTCCTGATCGACTCAGAGAGCCAACTCAAGGCAGCGTTGGAGGCCTTTACGCCTCATGAGCATTGAGGCGATATCTGCCCCATAGGATTCCCCAAGATAAGGTCCCGGGGCTCGGAAAAGCGATGGACTCGCTCCCAATGGACTCTAAGCGGACAGAATCTGGAGTGTCCTTAAGGTCTCAAAAGCCTACGGCCTGGAGAGGAAAGGCTTAGTCTCTCCTCCCGAGACTTGGACCCATATCGCACATCCTGTGCGGAGGTGTCCATGATCGCCCGCATCATCGAATGGAGTGCCCAGAATCCCGGCCTCGTCCTGTTAGGGACGCTGGCGGTTGTGCTATGGGGAATCTACGCCGTCGGCCATGTCCCCCTGGACGCCATCCCAGACCTGTCCGACCCGCAGGTCATCATCTACACGGAATGGCCCGAGCAGAATCCGGCTGTCATCGAAGACCAGGTCACCTACCCCATCGTGACGACATTCCTGGCGGCCCCGCGGGTCCAGGTCGTCCGGGGCTTCTCCTTTTTTGGGGTCTCCTTCGTGTATGTCATCTTTGAAGAAGGTACCGACATCTACTGGGCCCGGAGCCGAACCCTCGAGTACCTCCAGACGGTCCGCCAGAAGCTCCCATCGGGTATTGAACCCCGGCTGGGACCCGACGCAACGGGCGTCGGTTGGGGCTTCATGTATGCCCTCGTCGACCGCACGGGCCGCCATGACCTGGCTCAGCTCCGGACGATTCAAGACTTTTATGTCAAGTACGCCCTCGAGAGCGTCCCCGGCGTTGCCGAGGTCGCCAGCCTCGGCGGGTTCGTCCGTCAGTACCAGGTCATGCTGGACCCCAACAAACTCCTGGCTTACCAGGTCTCCGTCGAGACCGTCATGCACGCCGTCCGGAACTCGAACCGAGAGACGGGCGCTCGGGTCCTGGAGGTCGGCGGCCGGGAGTACATGATTCGGGCCCGGGGCTATATCCGGAGTCTGGGCGACTTGGAAGAGGTCGTCGTTAAGGTCAATGACGCCGGCGTGCCCGTACGGCTTCGGGACCTTGGGATAGTCCAATTTGGGCCCGAGATCCGGCGTGGCGTAGCTGAGCTCAACGGGGAGGGCGAAGTCGTCGGCGGCATCGTCGTCGTCCGGTACGGCCAGAACGTCCTGGAAGTCATCGAACGGGTCAAGCGGAAGCTCGACGAGCTCCGGCCAAGCCTCCCGCCCGGCGTCGAGGTCGTCGTCACCTACGACCGGAGCGACCTCATCCATAAGGCTATCGCCACGTTGACCGACGAGCTCGTGAAGATTTCAGTCGTCGTGGGGGCCGTTTGCCTGGTGTTCCTCCTGCATCTGCCTAGCGCCTTCGTCATCATCAC
>JANXAA010000404.1 GCA_025061865.1 Acidobacteriota bacterium
CGGGGGCCGGGTTCCCGGGGTAGGGGGGCCGATGGTGGAAGAACAGCCAGACACCGAACAGAAGTAAGCCCAGACTTCCTGGAATCGTAATCATGCGGGGGTCGGTCAACCAACGTCGAAGATTCATGGCCGCATCCTAAGGACGATGCGCAAGCTGCGTGATGTCGTGACGACGGGATGCAAGCCCGCCCTCGGCCGACTAGCCCACGGGCCTATCTGCCCCTTATTCAGAAGGGCGCGAGGCCGGACCCGGGGCGACCGTATCGGCCGGGACGATGAACTGGATCCCCTCCACGGGGTTGATGGCCTCGGTTCTCAGGACATAGGGGGCCACAAGGACTTCAGTCGGCTGGCCGTCTGGACGAGTTAGGGTTAACTGAGGTAGCTGTTGGACGACTTGGACAGGTCGTCCCAAGGGATCCCGAAGCCACTGAAAACTCAAGCCGTCCGGGACCATCTCCTGGACCGTTCGGGGCCACGCCTCGTGCGTGATGTAAAAGCCCAAGGCCATCGTCCGGGCCAGGTCCAGGGCACCCTCGACCCGAAGCTGACGCAACGTAGGTTGGTCGGTCGGGCCGGCCGGATACAGGGGACGCAGCCACGACAGGCCCCACAAGACCATGACAGCCCCGAGGGCGACGGCCGGTACGAGCCGACCAGCGGCCGCTTCCGACGAGGGGGTCACCGGCGTCTCCTCGACCTCGACGATGGCCTGCTCACTGACCCGCCGGACCGGCTCGATGAGCGCCCGGTTAGAAAGGTCGAATAGATACTTCAAGACAGTAAACTCAGGCAAGGGTGACTGATCAATGATATCCTGGACCGTATTCCGGCCGTCGACTAGGGTGAAGACTCGGAACGCCTCGGGGGTCATCGTGACAGCTTCGGCCGCCTGGGCGGTCGGCTCGGTCCCGCCGCGTCCGAACTGAAAATCGATCTCGGTCGGCTCCTCTCGGACTTCGATAGCTTCCTTCGGGACTCGGGGTCGGAAGACCATCTGCATGTCGGGGATGCGTTTTTGGATAATCGGCCACTCGTCGATGATCTGGACGCCTTCCATCAGGATGTTGTCCGTCGAGAGGACGACATGGAGACGGGAGTCGACTTGGATGTCGTCCCGGTTTTCAAAGTGGTAGGTCCCCGACTTCCATCGGAAGGTCCGGAAGATGGTCTGCGTGATCTGGATTTCCAGGGCCTCTTTCAAAGTCTTTTCGTCGATAAACTTCAAGTCCAGTAAGACCAGACCCAGCTTCTTGAGGGTCTGCTGTTGGACGCCCAAGGCCCGGCGGAGTTGCTCCTGGGTCAGGCGGCCGGTGCGGACCAGCGTGTACCCCAACCGGTCTTCCATCCGGCGCGGCTCGGCGTCGGCGTCGATGATGGCCCCCTCGAAGAAGACGATCCGGACCGTCTCGGAGTCCGAGCGGACGGTCAGGACGCCCGTCTTCCGTTGCATGCTGATGAGTTGCAAGATGTCGGGTAGACCGAAGTCCTGAAAACTTCCCTGGAGGGCCATGGATTCACCGATGGATCAAAACCCATATCAGGTTGAAGCCGTAAACGCTTAATAAGGTTACCCAGCCAGCTAAGATAAAGATCGGCACGAGGGAGGCGTTTATCAACCAGTCGGGGCGGACTGAGGGGACCAGGAAGAACGTCCAGGCGCCGCTCCATACGATTAACCGTAGGAGGCTACTCAGCCGCTCGGTCCGGAGCCACCAGCCGCCACCGGGAATCAGCAGGTCGACGACAGTCGTCACGAGGACCTGCACATGTTCGTGGCGCACGATCTGCTGAAGCTTCGCCTGGCGTCGGTCCGGAGACAGGCCATCTTTGACGACAAAGAGATGGAGACACTGACTGCAGTAAGGACGGCTCACGTCGACGCCGACGCAGTTTGGGCAGTAAGGCGTGCCGCACCGATAGCACGCCCGCGCTCGATAGGCAGGCCAGCGGACCCCGCGCAAGAGACCCCACAAGCCACCCAGGACCAAGAGGACCCAAAGACGGCGGTCCTGGACCCACTGGCGGAGGCCCGTGACGAACCAGGCCGGGCTTTGAGACCCAAAGGCTTCCGATCGGGTCGGTAGATAGTCCAGGACCATCCCCCGGGCCGGCTGGTAGGCGAGGTCTGGCCAAGTCTTCAGGGCTTCTTGGACCTTGGCCTCGCCGGCCGCAAATTCCAGCCGGGACTGGAGGGCCCGGCCGTGGTT
>JANXAA010000405.1 GCA_025061865.1 Acidobacteriota bacterium
GGGCCAGGTCGTCAGCGGCCATCGTCTGACGGAAAACCAGGGCCGCGCCCCGGTCGGCCCAGTACTGGGCGTTCACCCGTTGGTGGTCCCCAGCGACGCCTTCTAAGGGGATGAGTACGGCCGCCATGCGAGCCGCCGCGACCTCGGCCAGCGTCGTACTCCCCGCCCGACTGATCACCACGTGAGCCCACCCATAATAGGGATCGATCGGGTCCAAAAAGTCAGCGACCTGTGCAGGCATGTCGACCTCTCGGTACCGCGCCCGTACGGCCTCCACTTCGTGGGGTCCCGCTTGATGGACGACTTTGACCTCACAGCCGAGCCGTTGCACTTGTGCTAAAGCCATCGGGACGACGGCGTTCAGGAAGCGTGAACCCTGACTACCACCGACGACGAGGATCCGAAAGGGCGGCCATGGCGGCCGTTCCCAGGGAAGCTCGAAGAACTCCTGCCGGACCGGATTGCCGATCGTCTTGACGGGACACCGCCACCGCCCCTCGACGGGATAAGTCAGGGCTAGACCCCGGGCCCATCGACTGATCCACTGAGTGGCCCAACCGGGTGCGACGTTCTGCTCGTGCAAAAAGACGGGCACACCCAACCATCGGGCCGCCACAGCGGCGGCGACGCCCGCATAGCCGCCCGAGCTGACGACGACGTCAGGCCGCCACCGACGCAGGCGTCGATAGGCCGTCCAGAGGCTCTGCCCAAGCCCCAGACCCGCTTGGAATGCCTCGACGGGCCGCTTGCCCCGCAGGCCCCGGACCGGCAGGAGGCAAACCTCCCAGTCGCCCGGGAGCCGCCGGCGGGCTTCCACGCCGTGACGGGAACCCATGTAGAGACACCGTAAGTCGGCATACCGCCGGCGGGCTTCCTGCCCTAAGGCAACCAAGGGGTACAAGTGCCCCCCGCTCCCGCCGCCCGTCAGCACGATACGCATGGACCTATCCTCTGGATCCTGGAACCCTATCCCCAGGCCCTTCTCAGTCCGTCGTCCCCAGCCGTGCGTTATCCTCGGCGATACTGATCAGGATCCCCGTTGCCAGTGAGTACAACAAGTAGGCTGTGCCGCCGTACGACACGAATGGCAAGACCGTCCCCTTCGGTGGCGCCAGGCCGACGGAAACCGTGATGTTCAGGAAGGCCTGAAGACAGATCCACACAGCGATCCCCAGGGCCATGACTTGACCGGCCGGGAGCCGAGCCCGCCGGGCCGCCGTCAAGCCCAGCCCGAAGTAAGCCATATACAGGGCAACGACCAAGAGGGTCGCCGGCAAGCCGAGTTCTTCCCCGAGGATGGCAAAGACGTAGTCATTATGGGGCTCGGGTAGGTAGTAGAGCTTCTGTAGGCTCCGGCCGTACCCTGTCCCCCACAGGCCGCCGTGCCCCAGGGCGATGAGGGCCTGCCGCTGTTGGTAGCCCATCGTTTGCGCATGAGCCTCCAAGTCCAGGAACGCCAGGACTCGGTCCTTCCAGTGACGAGGCACATCGACCCACAAGAGAAACGCCAGGCCGATGACGGCCGCTCCCACGGCCGCCCCCAAGGCCATCTGCCGAAGGGACACCTGGCCGACGAAGACCATGGCCCCGGCAATGCAGAGGAGAATCAGGGCATTGCCCAAGTCCGGCTCCCGCACGATCAGGACGGCCCAGAGGGCCGTCACGAGACCGGCGTATGCTACCTGGCTGAGGCGGTCCTGAAAAGCCTGACGGCCCTGGCGGTGGACCAAAAAGGCGATGTAGATGATGATGCCCAGCTTGGCCAACTCGGACGGCTGAAACGATAGGAGGGGTCCCCACCGGATCCATCGGTGGACGCCCCGGACCGGCGGGAGCCAAAGGACAGCGATAAGGAGGACCGGGCAGCCAAAAAAGAAAGCACGGGCCACCGACGGATAGACCCAGAAGTTGTAGGGAACCCGAGCCGCCAGGAACAGAGCGCCGGTCCCGACCAGCGTGTACAGGACCTGCCGCTTCAGGAAGAACAGGGGATCGCCGAACCGTTCCTGCGCGATCAGGACGGGAGCGCTCCCGCCCATCAGGAGACCGATGCCCGAGAGGAGGCCCCACACGATCAAGAGACCCGTCGAAGGCCTCACCCAGCTCCTCATGGATCAGCTGACTCCTCGAGCGTGCGCTTCAGGTTTAGGACAACCTTGCGGAAGACGTCGCCCCGGTGGGCGTAGTCCCGAAACATG
>JANXAA010000406.1 GCA_025061865.1 Acidobacteriota bacterium
TGGGACGTCATCTTGCATCCCGACGCCCCTGCTTTAGCCAGCAGGGCTTGGACCAAGCGTCCTGCATCTTGCATCTTGTAGCCTGCATCTTAGAAAATAAGCGCCGCACGGTCTCCGACCCCGGAGGTGGACGACTATGCCCGAATTCATCACCCGGAAGTCCGAAGACTTCTCGGAGTGGTACACGGACGTCATCCTGAAGGCCGAGCTGGCCGACTATGCGCCTGTCAAGGGGTGTATGGTCATCCGGCCCTATGGATACGCCCTCTGGGAAAACATCCAGCGAATCCTGGACGGCTATCTTAAAGAGACTGGCCACGTCAATGCCTACTTTCCCCTATTTATCCCCTGGTCCTTCCTAGAAAGGGAGAAGGCTCACGTTCAGGGTTTCGCTCCCGAGGTCGCCGTCGTGACCCGGGCAGGGGACCGGGAGCTGGAGGAGCCTCTCGTCGTCCGACCGACGTCGGAGACGATTATGTACGCCATGTATGCCAAGTGGATCCGCTCGTACCGGGACCTCCCGATTCTGATCAATCAGTGGAACAACGTCGTCCGTTGGGAGCTTCGCACGCGCCTGTTTTTGCGGACGACAGAGTTCTTGTGGCAGGAGGGCCACACAGCCCATGCGACGTATGAGGAGGCGGAGGCCGAAGCGTTGAAAATACTCGGGATTTATAAAAAGTTCATCGAACAAGACCTGGCCATTCCCGTCATCGCCGGCGTCAAGCCCGAGTCTGAAAAGTTTGCCGGGGCCTTCCGGACCTACACGGTCGAGGCAATGATGGGCGACCGCAAGGCCCTCCAGGCCGGGACATCCCATAACTTGGGCCAGAACTTTGCCCAGGCCTTCGACGTCAAGTTCCAAGACCGGGACGGCCAGTGGAAGTACGCTTGGCAGACATCCTGGGGCGTCTCGACGCGGCTGATTGGGGCCCTCGTAATGGTCCACGGCGACGACCACGGCCTGTTTTTGCCGCCCCGAGTCGCCCCCATCCAAGTCGTCATCGTGCCTATTTGGAAGACCGATGAGGAACGACAGCAGGTCTTGGTGGCCGCCCAGTCGATCGCCGAGAGCTTGCGGAACCTTCAGATTCGGGTTCACGTCGACGACCGAGACTACGAGACGGTCGGCTACAAGTTCAACGACTGGGAACTCCGGGGCGTACCCCTGCGGGTCGAGCTGGGTCCTCGGGACCTGGCTCGCCGTCAGGCCTTGGTCGTTCCCCGGGGTGAGGCGAAGACACCGGTCTCGATGGATGCCTTGGCCGATCACATTCAAGCGGAGCTCTCCCGGATTCAGCAGATGCTCTTTCAGCGGGCCCGGGCCTTCATGGAGTCTAACACGTTCACACTCGACGATTATGCCGAATTTGCCCGTCGCATCGAGACCTATGGCGGTTTCTATCGGCTCCGATGGTGTGAGCAGGCAACTTGTGAACAAAAGATCCGCGAAGAGACGAAGGCCACCCTTCGATGCTTGCCTCTAAATGCACCGAATGAACCCGGTCCATGCGTCGTCTGCAGCGCACCGAGCCGGTATCGGTACGTCGTCGCCCGGGCATACTGATCGGGCCACCCGAACGACCGACCCCGAGGGACTTATGCGGGTCGTCGACCTGCGAAGCGATACCGTCACCCAACCGACGCCTGAGATGCGGCGGGCAATGAGCCTGGCTGAAGTCGGTGATGACGTCTTCGGCGAGGATCCGACGGTTCGCCGCTTGGAAGAACGGGCGGCCGACCGCCTCGGCAAGGAGGCGGCCTTGTTTCTGCCCTCGGGGACGATGGGCAATCAGGTCGCCCTGAAGGCTTGGACCCGGCCAGGACAGGAGGTCATCCTGGACGCCCGGGCTCATATCGTCCTGTACGAAATGGCGGCGATGGCCGTCATCTCGGGCCTCCTTCCGAATCCCATCCCGACCGAGGCCGGCCACTTCGGGGCGGCCGACGTAGCGGCCCGGGTCCGGCCTCCGGTATCCTACGTGGCCCCGACGGGCCTCGTGTCTGTCGAGAACACTCATAACATGGCAGGCGGCACGATCTTTCCCCAGGAACAGCTGGCCGAGGTGTACGTGTTCTGTCGGTCGCGGGGTCTACCGGTCCATATGGACGGGGCCCGGATTTTTAACGCCGCCGTCGCCCAGGGAATCCCGGTCCGGGCGATCGCCCAGTACGCTGACTCC